>JBBRUM010000023.1:0-16377 GCA_038247815.1 Tepidisphaerales bacterium
CGATGTCTTTATCGTCCACAACAACAGCGAGGACCCCATCGGCACCCTCACCGCCTCGCGCGGCGCTGTTTCCCTCGTGAACTTCTCGCCCCTGCGTCAATCCGCGCCGCCCACTCCCCCACTCCCCCCCCCCACCGTCACCCACGTCTTCCGCCCCAACCCCCCAGCCGCCCTGACCACCGTCGACCTCACCTCCTGCGCCGTCACCACCTTCACGCTCGAAAACGTCCCCTTTATCATCGGCCCTACCTTCCCCGCAACCGCCCCCACCACGACCCCAACGACGACTCCAACCCCCTGATCTCCGCCTCCTTTTCCAATTTCCCCTTTCCCCATTGTTGCTTGTTTCGATTTTCGACCTTTGGATCTCAACCTGTTCCGCTTCGACCGTCATCCTTCATCCCTTCCCTTCATTGCCTTGGTTACGCCACCGGCTGAAGGTTCGTGGCGGGTGGTGGCGTTGATTCCGCACTGCCTTGTGCGGATAACGAAGATCATCCCTGACGATGGACTGTGCGGTACGACTCGGCGGACCGCTGGCGTCCGCGACCCCCGAACGGGGGAAGGGTCGGCGACACCATTTTGGCTTGCGAGCGGCAGGTGCTCACGCCGGGGGTGCGTCCTGCGGATGCCCCACTGATGAAAACTTCTCGGACCAAACAGGCCCTAGAAATCGGGCGGCGAGCGGAGCCGATTTTGCGCGATTGTTTTCCCCGCCGCCGGACAGCCAGTGTCTCTCTTGGATCGACGTCATATGAAGCGCGATTGGCAATAAAATTCGGTCACCTGCTGCCTTCACCGACGACGCATCGGATGAGGCGGTCGCCGCGGCTTTGGCCTTGAGTTACGCGTAGATACTTCGGAGGACTCTTGGAAAACTGCGGATATGCCGCTCCATGGACGGGGGGCGCGTGTCCTGGAAATCCGCGGCTCCATTGGACGGGGCAATGGATGGCACTGGCGACACGGGTGGGCACAACCACAGCCGCCGGAACAGCCAGTTTGCCGCCTACCGCCTAAGCCCCCACGAGGAAGTGGACGACGTCGCCGTCGCGCATGGTGTAATCCTTGCCTTCGACGCGGAGTTTGCCGGCTTGTTTGACGGCGGCTTCGCTGCCTGCGGCGACGAGGTCTTCGATGGCGAAGACTTCGGCACGGATGAAAGTTCGTTCGAAGTCGGTGTGGATGACTCCGGCTGCGGTGGGGGCCTTGGTTCCGACGCCGATGGTCCACGCGCGGATTTCCTTGGGGCCCATGGTGAAGTAGCTCTGGAGGCCGAGGAGTGCGTAAGCAGCGCGGGTGAGGCTGGCGAGGGCCGGTTCCTCCAAGCCGAGTGACGAGAGCATTTCGGCGCGGTCGGCTTCGGGCAGTTCGCTGAGTTCGGCTTCGAGTTTGCCGCAGACGGGCACGACGCCGCCGGACTCCTGCTTGGCGCGTTCGCGGACTTTCATGACGAGCGGGTTTTTCCCGACCACGTCGTCCTCACCGACGTTGGCGACGTAGAGCACCTTTTTGGCGGTGATCAGCCCGAGGGACTTGATCAGCTTTCGCTCGTCTGCGTTCCATTCAGCCGACCTAAGGGCTTTTCCGTCGTTCAGCAGGGGTTTGCACTTGCGAAGGATTTCCGCCCGGGCGATGGCTTCCTTGTCGCCGGTGCGGGCGAGCCGTTCGGCGCGGTCGAGGGTTGCGGTGACCGACTCGAGGTCGGCCAGGGCGAGCTCCATGTCGATCGTTTCGATATCGCGGATGGGATCGACGGAGCCCTCGACGTGCGTGACATCGCCACCCTCGAAGCAGCGCACCACATGTAGAATCGCGTCGACCTCGCGGATGTGGCTGAGGAACTTGTTGCCCAGACCCTCGCCGGTGCTGGCGCCGCGGACGATGCCGGCGATGTCCACGATCCTGACCGCAGCCGGGATCATTTTCTCGGTTTTTTGATACTTGTGGAGAATCTCCATTCGCGGGTCGGGCACGTTGACGACGCCGACGTTGGGGTCGATCGTTGCGAACGGGTAGTTTGCCGCCAGAGCGCCGGCTGACGTCAGCGCGTTGAACAGCGTGCTTTTCCCCACATTGGGCAGTCCCACAATTCCAACTTCCAGTGCCATAGGCAGCGAGCTTAGGCGACCCCACCCCCCGCCTCCAAATCCCCGGGTTTCACCCCCGCACTCGATCCCACTTTGCGCCGCAAGCAGGATCACCCGGCCCCTGGCCCACGGTCCTGCAACCCGCGGGCAGGTTGTGCAACAGGCGGGCAGGCATCGGCACGAGAAACTCGGCGAAGACCTCGGCTTGCCGAACCGCCAACTCATCCCACGTCGGCGGCGGGGCTCGCGCGAGACCCGCCTGCCGTCTGTTGCCCGCCCCAAGCCACGACGCGGACGGCAACGCCATTGACAGGCGAAGGCGCGCCCGGAACTGGCCGATCCGCACCGTTCGCGGCTGCCGCACGAGACTTGACCAGAAACTGGCCGACGGCCCCGATGTTCAAACATGTCGACAATTCGGTTGTTTTCGCAGCCGACGCGCCGGTATCTTCGCCCGATGCAATCCTGTGCAACCACGATCGCCGCCTACCTCGCATCCCTCCCCGAGGCCCGCCGCGCCGCGATCCAAACCCTCCGCGAGCTCTTCAAGAAGCACATGGACCCCACGTTCGTCGAGGGCATGCACTATGGCATGGTCGGCTATTGCGTCCCGCATTCCGCCTTCCCGCCCGGTTACCACTGCGACCCCAAACAACCGCTACTCTTTGCGGGCATCGCCTCGCAGAAGAACCACTTTTCCCTCCATCTGATGTGCCTGTCCAGCGAGTCCAGACAACTCACCAACTTCGTCACCGACTACGCCAAGAGCGGCAAGAAACTCGACATGGGCAAGAGCTGCGTCCGCTTCAAAAAGGTCGAGGACCTGCACCTACCCGCCATCGTCAGGCACCTCGAGTCCGTCTCGGTGAAGGGGTATGTGGAGCACTATCAGGCCGTACTCCAACCGAAGGCCAAACCAAAGGCGAAGGTCCGCGACAAGAAGTAAATCTAGTTCAACCGCACAGAACAAACGGGAACAAAAAGTCTACATTACTTCGAACAAGTACTCCTTAATTATTTGTGCTCATCTGTATCATCTATAGTTCCACATTCTTTCGGGGTGCGTCTCGCCGTCCTCGGCGGCTCGGGGGTTAATCCTCACCTTTGTACCACCGGCTCGGACCTTGCCCCTCTGAGGAACGCCTCGACCGCAGCCGCCGCGCCTTCATCACCGACGATGGAGTTGTGGGTTCCCTCCGGGACCCAGATTGCGTCCTTCGGCAGGCTGGCGTCGCGGAACAGTTTTCGGCCGTGCGCGATGCTGATGAATTCGTCTTTCGTGCCATGCACGATCATGACCGGCCTGGGCCAGAGGCGCGTCATCCGCCCGGCTATGTCGAAGTGGCGTAACCGCTCGCCGGAGTGGAGCTCGGCGAGGGGAAACCCGATCCACTTGAGTAGCCACCCCATCGGCCCGGGAAACCTGTCACGCGCGGTTTCGTTCATCAGGTCGCCGAGGTTTGCGTAGGTTCCGTAAACCACGACGGCTTCGATGGCGTCGGCTTCGGGGGTTCCCTCGGTGGCAGCCGCGAGAACGGCCGCCCCGCCGAGGCTTGCCCCCAAGGCGTAGACGCGCCCGGCACCGTTGGCTTGCTCGCGTTTTAGCCAGCGGACGGCGCCGAGCACGTCGAATCGCTCGCGAATGCCGAGCGTCGCAAGCTGCCCTCCGCTGTCGCCATGGGCGCGGAGGTCGATTGCCAAGACGTTGAAACCGGCTGGCACGAGCCGCCGCGCCAGAAGCAGTTGGTTCCCCTTGTTCGATCCGAGCCCGTGTGCGACGACCACGGTCCGCCCCGTTACTTTCCCTGTGCCGACCGCGCCGGGAATCCACCATCCGCTGACCAAGAGGCCGTCCATTGCCTCGAACTCCACCGATTGGAACGCCCACCCGGCCTGTTGTAGCGGATCGAACGCCGGGGAGACCTTAGGCCGGTAGATCATCACCGCAGCCATCACCCACGGCAGGCACACGCACACCACGGCCGTCCCTCGGACCATCTGCCCCCATGCTCCAAGCCCCTCGCGTCCCTCCGTCCCGCGGCGAAGCAGCCGTATCGTAACCCATGTCGCCACGGCATCGACTCCACGCAACACCAGCAGAAGCGACATCGCAAAGTACCCCGCCATCAGCACCTGCCCGGCCCGCATCCGCCCATCCCCCATCACTGCAAACACCATGCTCAGCCCCGCACCCAACACCAACCCCATTGCCACCGCAACACCGAGGCGAACCACGCGCCGCCAGCACCCGCCCTCCCTCCATCGCCACGCTAATGCCCCCGTCGCCGCAACCGGCGCAGCCAGGTACCCGGCAACGAACACCCAGTGGAACCCCCCTATGACCGCATCAGAAATACTCACCGCCCGATGATAACCCGCCACCCGCCATCTGCGACATCTCGCCACCTTCCCACATTCACCTTCTCCGCGTACGCTTTCCGATCTATGGCAACCATCCCACTCAGCATTCAGCTTTACACACTCCGAGACCATGTCGCCACAGACTTCGCCGGCACCGTGCAGAAGCTTGCGAAGATCGGCTACAAGGGCGTCGAGCTCGCGGGCTTTGGAAATCTCAAGACTGCGGGAGAAGTGAAGAAGGCCGTGGACGACGCGGGGCTGGTCGTCTCCGGGGCGCACGTTGACATGGGCGCCCTCCTCGCCGACGCCGGCAAGTTCGCGGCCGACCACCACATCCTCGGCAACAAGCATGTCATCTGCCCATGGGCCGCGCTCGACGGCAAGGACGAAGCCGGCTACAAGGAGTTCGCCGCCCAGCTTAACCTTGCTGGCGCAGCCGCATCGCAGCATGGCTTGACCTTCGCCTACCACAACCATTCCTTCGAGCACAAGCCCATCCGCAAGGGACTTGACGGCTTGGATGTTATTTACGCCAACAGCTCCCCCGAGTACGTCCTTGCCGAGCTGGACCTCTTCTGGACGCAGCACGGGGGCCACAACCCCGCCAAGTATCTCGAAAAATTCGGGAAACGGGCCATCCTCGTCCACCTCAAGGACATGGAAGTCGGCCCCGACCGCCGCTTCGCCAACGTCGGCGAAGGCATCATCGACTTCCCCGCCATCATCGCGGCGGGACAGAAAACCGGCGTCCGGTGGTACGTCGTTGAGCAGGACAACTGCTACTCACAAGACCCCCTAGAGGCGGCGGCCAACTCGTTCGCAAATCTGAAGAAAATGGGTTACGCCTAACGAGCCGGAAGCCCGGAATCCGAAGTTCGAAATTCGACACAAGTTCGAATGTCAGAATACTGGGTGATCGAAAAGGGGACGCCCAAAGCCCGCCAGCGTCCGCGGAGCCGTCCCCGGGACCTTTCCCCTTCGAGTTTTGATTTTTTTCGGATTTCGACCTTCGGATTTTCAGGTCTGCCAACTCCCCCCATCTTTTTCAAGCTTCGAATTTCAACCCTTCGAAAATCCCTTAAGAGTTTCTCATCATTTCCGCCACCTTCCCGAAGAACTCGCCCAGCACCGCCCTTACCTCCCCGTCCACTGCGGTCTCCTCCATCGCCCCGCCCATCATCTCCAGCCACCGATCCCGCGCCTCCACACCGATCACAAACGGCATGTGCCGCATCCGCAGCCGAGGATGCCCCCGCTCCTCGATGTACCTCGCAGGCCCCCCAAACCGATACACCAAAAAGTCCCGTAGCCGCTTCTCGGCGCCCTCCCAGTCCCCTTCCGGATACAACCGCCCCACCACTCCGCCAGCGGCTGCGTCTTCCCTTACGCGCCGGTAGAACGCCGCCACCAACTGCGCGAATCCGTCCTCACCCAACCGCTGATACACGTCGGCTTCGCTGATCATCTTGCCACACTGTAGGTGTACCGCCCCTCACTCCCGAAACCACAACACCCAATCCTCTGCGGTGGGCGTCTCGAATGTTCCCTCCACTTCAACCGCCTCCCGCCGCGCCGCCGTCCGCGGGTCGAACCACTCGGCCTTCAGCCCCGCCCTCAGCCGCTTGCGCTCCACCCGCAGCTTCCGACCCGTGGGCACGTAGAGCGCGGCATAGCTCCCGTCGCTCGCCCGGGCCGCCCGCCCTTCCTCTGCCGGCGTACCGCCGCGGCCTTCGGCAAACAGAGAGTCGTCCCCCACAAGCTTCTCCCACGCGAGGCCCTCGCAGAAGCGCCGAACGTGGCCCATCTGGTTCGCCCCGGGCAGCTCGATCGCCTCGCGCCATGGCGTTCGCACCTCATTGACGACCGGCCGCTTGGGTTCCCACATCTGCCATACGTCGTGGCACCCGTAGGTGTGCCCACACGCCCCAGCCAGCACGGCTCGCCACGCCTGCTTCCGGCAGTCCAGCGCGTCGAACCACTCGCCTGTCCCCTTCCACCCTGCGCCCATCACCGGGTGGTCCTCGTAGTTTGGTTCGCCGTCAAGGACGGGTTTGTGCGGCTCGCGGGCGAGGTCGAGCTCGATCATGCGGCCCACGGGATTGTCCCGCCCTGTGTGCCCAGTTTGGAGCATGTTAAAGTCCAGCCAGTCCTCCCCGTGCACAGCCTGCGCAGAAGAACTCCCCCCAGCCGGGTGAAACGTCATGAGCTGATCCGGGCTGGCTGACCGGATACCGCGCGCCATTTGCCGCACGATCTCGAGCTGCCCGCCGGTGCTCACCGGCCTGTCACCGCCCAACACCCAGATCACCGGAAAATCGCGGTATCGCCGCCCGACATACGCCCCGTACACAAACGCGTTCTCGGGGGTGAAAACCAGGGGGCCCGTCCCCCACTGCCCGTTCCACTTGTCTCCCCACGTCGGCAGGATCGCGCTCCACATGCCAAGCCGTGCCGTTTCCTCAACCATCGCGTCGCAGTCGGCAAAGTACTTTTCGTTGGGCTTGCACGGATCGAGGTCCACCAGCGGCACCTCCCCCCGCGCATTTCCCACTTTCAACCCGTCGAACTCCGCCAGCAATACCGCCTGAATCGCGGTAAAACCTTGCCGAGCCCGCACGCCCAGAAAGTGTCGCGCTTCCTGCACCGTCAGGCGGTTGAACATCTCCCACGCCGTGTCCCCCAGATAAAACCACGGCTTGCCGTTCGAATCCACGATCCGACGCCCGTCCTTCGAGATACCCAGCTTCATCTTGTGCGCTCCTTTTACAATTCAAACAATGGCTTCTTCCCCGCAAGCACCCTTAGCACGTTCTCCCCAGTGATCTCCCCCATTTTCCGCAGCCCCTCGACCGTCTGCCCCGCGATGTGCGGAGTCGCCACGAAGTTGTCCAGCGTCAGCAGCGGATGCCCCGCACCCGGCGGTTCGGTGGAAAACACGTCGCTCCCCGCCCCCGCCAGATGCCCGCCCTTGAGCGCCTCGTACAACGCCGTTTCGTCCACCAATTCACCCCGTGCCGTGTTCACGAGGTAGCCCCCCTTCTTCATCCGCGCCAGCGCCTCACGTCCGATCATCCCGCGCGTCTTCTCCGTCACCGGCGCGTGCAGTGACACGACATCTGCGTCCCCCAGCAGCTCGTCCAACCCCGCGTACTTCACTCCCCATGCTGCCGCGAACACCTCGTCGCGATAAGTGTCATACGCTACGCACCGCATTCCAAACCCGCCCGCCCGCCGCACCAGTCCCTTGCCGATCTGCCCCAGCCCCACCACCCCCAGCACCTTCCCCCGCAACTCCGCCCCCACCACCCTCGGCCAGCCGCCCGCCCGCACTCCCCGGTCTCCCGCGCTAACTCCCCGCACGACCGCCAGCACCAGCCCCATTGCCAGATCCGCTACGGAGTCTGCGATCGCCCCGCCCGCCACGCATACCCGCACTCCCCGCCGCTTGGCTTCGCCGACGTCGATGTTCTCATACCCCACGCCGTGTTTGCTGATGACCCTCAGTCTCTCCCCCGCCGCCGCGAGCACTCGCGCCGTGACCGGTTCGGTCCCCGACACGATCACATCAATTCCCTCCACGCCCGCCACCAGCCCGACCATCTCCTCTTCTGTCGGCGCCCGCTCGACGCCCGTCCCCACGAACTCGCACCCGGCAGCGCGCATGCGCTCTAGCACCTCGGGACAGTTCTTTCCAAACGACCGCGACGCCACCAGTACCCGCGTCGACTTAGTGTTGTTCGCAACCACAGAGTGCGGGTGCGCCGTCGCCTTGCCCCCGTCGCACTTTTGACGCAGCATCCGCACGTACGCCCCGATGTCGGCTTCGCGGTGCAACGCCGCTCCGATCGGCAGCGAACTCGCCCCCGCCCCCACAGCCGCCACGCACGACTCCGTCTCCAACCCCCCCGCCGCCTGCACATCCGCGCGCGCCCCCATCATCTCCCGCACCCGCCGCACCCGATCCAGCAACAGCGTGTTAAACTCCCGCCCCCGACTTCCCTCCCCCGTCACCCGCCCGAGCAGCAATACGGAATCCACCAACTCCACCACGGGTCCGAGCGTCTCCAGCGGCGTCCCCAGCGCCAAGCACACCCCCACCCGCAAGCCCGCCTCACGAACGGCATAGATCCCCTCGTACAACAACGGCGTGTGCTCGACGGGCAAAAACACCAGGCCCCGCTGGCCCCCACGCTCCTCCCCCAGCCCCGCCTCAGCCAGCGCCCCAATAAACCGCTCCGGCTCGCGCGCCGACAAGTGCACCTCCACTGGCAACCGCGTCCCCCGCACGATGGCCCCCACCGTCCGCGCCGAAAACCCCTGATCCCGCGCCGCATACCCGTCAAACACATCCAAATGCAAGAACTCCACCCCCGCCCCCTCCACGCGGGCAATCTCATCCCCCAGCCTCAGGTGATCCCCATTGAAAATCGCCGACCCAATTCTTGTCACACCAGCCTCCTTCAGTCACTCAACTCAAGCTCGGACTTCCTCGGACAACAGCGGTCGAAACACCCAATCGGCGACTTCCACCGGTCCTCCTCCGTGAGCGTCAGTGGTTACGAATGCCTTCTTGTCCGTCAGCGACCGAGCCACTCCGAGCAATCCCCTCGCTTCACACCAGCTCGAACGCCCCCCCGACGAATCCCATCGCCCGGATCGGCGAGGCATCGAGCCCCCGACAGGGGATCGGTGCGCCGCTGAAGAAAAACCGCTTTCTCTCGATCGCCCCCAGATTCCGCAAACATTCAATCACCGGCACGTCGACGCCATCTTTAAAGAACAGGTGGTGGTTGGGGTGGTTTTCCACGCCGCGCACCTCGAACCCCGACGAGTCCGTCCCTAGGCACTTGATCTTTCGGTCGTGGATTAGCCACTCCGCCGCGTCATGCGCCAAGTACGGCCGCTGGTGCGAATCCTTCGTGCGATACTGGTGCTCCCGCCCCTCCCACAGGATCACGATGTCGCCCACCCGAATGTCGCCGGCGGCCTTAAGGTCCTCCAGCGTGATGGCTTCGTTCACCTTCTTTTCCCGAAAGTCCAGCAGGCGGCAGGGCCCGACGAACACGTCCGGCGCGAAGTCCGCCGTGGTTTTCCCCTCCGCGTAAAAGTGCCGCGAGACTTCCACGTGCGTCCCCGAGTGCGACCACAGGTATAGGTCGTGCATGATGTCCCCGGTCGCCGTCGTCCGCGGCTTGCCGCGGGGCTTGATCTCCACGGTGTACTGCTCCTCGCCGGGAATCAGAACGTGCGTCAAATCCATAATCTTGTAGTCCATGACTCGGACCCTCAGTTCTTCGCTTTGGCGATTCTGTTCAGCGTGTCGGCCGCGTACAGCAAACACCGTGTGTCGTGGTATGTTTCCTTCCACTCGTGCAACTTGCGGTAATCCGCCTTGCCGACCGCATCGATGCTGCCAATACGCCCCGGAAACTTGGGGTCCGTGAATTGCGTTTCGATGCAGTCCCACTGCTTCTCCAGTGCTTCCCAATACTTCCCCGTCTCGCCCCCGTAGCGCTCGTGCATAACCGCCAACGCCAGCAACATCTCGGCCTGCGGCCACCAATCCTTCGGCCCGGGGTCGCCACGTTTGAGACCCGGCTTGTTCTCGTACAACCCGCCGCGCTTATCGTCCCACCCCTTCTCCAGCGCCAGATCCACCATCGCCCTGCACAACCTCACCAGCTTTTCGTCCCCCTCCATTCCCACCAGCTTCGCCGCCGTCAGCAGTAGGTGTGCGGCCTCGACATCGTGACCGTAAGACACCTGCGGGTTGGCGACGCGCCAGTCGTCCTCGAAGCTGTCCGCCATGTGCCCGCTCGGCTGGATGATCTTGTCGCGGAACACCTCGATCATCGCCGTGAGGTCCGCCTTGAGCCCGTCATCCGGCCAGAGCGCGTAAAGCTCCGCATACGCCTCGAGCACGTGTAGCGAAGTGTTGGAGGTCTTCAGCCCCAACGGCCATCCCCCGGTGTCGGCCGTTTTATCCCCCGGGGTTCCCTTCCGCGTCCCGTCCTTGTTTAGCACCTCAAAATACCCCCCGTTGACCCTGTCACGCCCGAACTCCTCCATCCAGCGGTAGCCCTTCTTTGCCAGCTCAAGTGCGCTTTGCTCCTTCGTCCCCGCATACACCCCGGCTGCGCCGTACACCCCGAACGCCTGCCCATACATCATCTTCCTGTCCCCGAACCGCTCCCCGACCCTGCGGTCCGGCCCGACCCCCCACCAAAATCCGCCCTTCTCCCCATCCCACAACACCGTCTGCATGAATGTCAGTCCGTGCCTGGCAAGTGGCGCATACTTCGCCCGCAATTCCTCCCGCTCAGCCGCCACCCGCCCCGCCGTCCACGCCAACCGACTCTGATACACAATCGACCGCCCCACGTCCTCCCCTTTCTTCCACTGCCTGTCAAACTCTTGGAAGTATCCCCCCTTCGGGTCCCGCGCCCGCGGAAAGACCGGATCCAGAATCTGCTTCCGCAGATGTGCCTCGATCCTACCAGCCATGCCGGCTTCCTTCGCCTCACCTGCCACGCCTGAACCCACCAACCCCATCACCATCACCGCCGCCAGCTTCACACTCGTTCTCATCGCCGCACCTCCACCGCTACTCCGCCCACAGCCACCTCCGGCCGAATCACCATCGGCGCCACGCGCCGCAGTGCCTCCTCCACCCGCTCGGCATCCCCCTCAGTCTCGGCAATCGCCACCACAATCCCCCCACCTCCCGACCCCGACACCTTCGCACCCGCCGCCCCCGCACGCAACGCCACCTCCACCAATCTTCCGGTCTCCACCGTGTTCACGCCGATCCGATCCAACACCAACTGATTTAGGAGCATTAGCCGCCCCACCTCCGTCCAGTCCCCCCTCCGCAACGCCGGAACCGCCGCCCGCGTCAACGCCCCCACCGTCCGAATCACCGGCAGCCGCGCCGCCTCGTCCATCGCGAACCACTCCCGCACCCGCCCGTTCACCTCCCCCGTCGCCGCAGCCATCCCACAATGAGCCACCACCAACCGCAGCCCACCCGCAACCTCCACCCCCTCCGCCAGCCCACTCGCGGTGAACCGGATCACACCCCCAAGCAAACTCGTCTGCGTATCCAACGCCGACGCGATACCACCATGCGCCACCACATCCCCCAAGTGCCCAGCCGCCGCACGCTCCCCCAAACCCATCCCCGGACAAAGCAACCCCGCCACCGCCCCCACCATGGCAACAAACGCCGAACCCCCGCTCCCCAACCCCGAGTTCGCCGGCACCTCACTGCTCCACTTCAGCCTCAACCCCTCCACCACACACCCCGACATTGCCTTCGACAACACGTACTTCTGCGGCGCGAAAAAATCTGCCCGCGCCATCGCCCTCACACCCCCAAAATCCCCCGACGCCAACATCCCGTCCACCACCGCACCCGCTGCCAGCACCTCCGCCACCCCCACCCGCGCCACCCGCCCCCCACTGACAAACTCAACGCCCCCGCCACCGCCCACCCCCGCCACGCACTCGCAATACAATCCCACAGCAGCCGACAGCGCCGCCTGACCCCGGTTCACGGCATGCTCACCGAACAAAATCACCTTCCCCGGCGCCCGAGCGACCACTTCCCTCATGGGTTTCCCCCTTCGCACATCCCGGCCGGCGGCTTCTCCCACGTTCCCCCGGCCAAAAACCCGCCGTCCATCGCCACCACTTGCCCCGTCATGTAATCCCCGGCACTGCTGGCCATCAGCACGCACATCCCCACCATCTCCTCCGCCCTCCCCGCCCGCCCCGCCGGTATCCGCTCCCGCAGCCACCTCGCCCTACCCTCGTCGCCCCAAACCGCCTTCTCCGTCAGCGGCGTCAGGATGAATCCCGGACACAAACAGTTCACCTGCACATTGTCACCCGCCCACTCCACGGCCTGCGCCTTCGTCAGCTGCGCTATCGCGCCCTTCGTCGCCCCGTACACACTCACCATCCCCAAACCCCACAAACTCGTCACCGACCCAATGTTCACAATCTTCCCCCCGCCGCGCTTCTTCATCTCCCGGTGCGCCGCCTGACTCAAGAAGTACGGCCCCTTCAAGTTCGCCCCCACAATCGCGTCAAAGTCCTCCCCCGGCACCTCCGCGATCCACTTCCTCCGATTCATCCCCGCGCAGTTCACCAAAATGTCGAGCCCGCCCGCCAACCCCGCCGCCTCGCCCACCACACGCCGGGACTCACCCACCGTCCCCACGTCCCCCACCACCTTCCACACCCTCCCCCCCACACCCCGCACCGCCTCCTCCGTCTCCCCGAGTTCCCTCTCCCTCCGCCCGTGCACCACCACCCCCGCCCCCGCCTCCGCCAACCCCACCGCCAGCGCGCGCCCCATCCCCCCCGACGCGCCCGTCACCAGCGCCACCTTTCCGCCAAGTCCAAACATTTCCTGCAGTCCCATACCCGAACCCTTCCACTTCCTACCCCACACGCACAACCTCGCCAGACTTCGCCGACGAATAGCTCCCAAACACCAGCTCGACCGTCTTGAGATTGTCATCCCCCGTCGTCTCCGCCTTCTTCCCACCCCGCAAGTGTCCCAATAAATCCGCGCAGCACGGCACGATCGACGCATGCACCACGTCGTACCTCGGGTCCGCCCAGGCGTACCTCGGCGGCGGCACCCTCCGCGCGTGCGTACCGTCCTTCGTCGTCACCCGAATCCAGAAGTCCGGCCCGAGTTCCACCGTGCCCCGCTCCCCCTCGACCACCACGTACGTCTCGGGAAACCGCTCGTGCTCCCGCGGGTTCCCGGCGTACGCCATCTCGCACAGCACCGTCGTTCCCCCCTTCATACCCAGCACCACCGTCGCCACGTCCTCCCCGCGAATGTCCGGGTGCACCCGCGCCGTCCGGCAGTGCACGCTCTCGGCTTCCCCGAACATCCATCGCGCCACATCCAGAACGTGCGACCCGATGTCCGTCAGCAAAAACTGCTCCAGCTCCCTCAAAAACGGCTGGTTCGAAAAGAGGTCAAACCCGCTGACCATGTTGATCCGCCCCCGAAACACCTGCCCCACAACCCCCGAATCCACTACCCTTTTGAGTTCCCGCAGCGGCGTCTGCCACCGCCAGTTCTCGTGCACCAGCAGCTCAACACCCCTCTCCCGGCAAAACTCCAGCATCCCCCGCGCATCTTCCAGCGAAGCACCCATCGGCTTCTGACAAATCACCGCAATCCCCCGCTCGGCCGCCAACTTCACATATCTCGAGTGCGTGTCCACGTCCGTGATCACGTCCACGACATCCAGCTTCCCCTCGTCAAGCATCCGCTCGACGTCCGCATATACCCGCTCGATCCCAAACTCCTCCCCCAGCCGCTTCGCCTTCTCCACCGTACGGTTAAACACCCCCGCCAACCTCACCCCCTCCATCTCCCTCCACCCCGCAACCTGATACCGCGCCCAAAACCCCGCCCCAATGACGCCCACCCGAAGCTCCCCCGCCCTCATCTCCCGTGCTTCTGCCATACCGCAACCTCGCCTTCCGCCAAACCATGCGACATGCAGATCATCCCATCCCACCGAGCTGTCTCAACACCGTTTTAGACCCCACCCATACCCATTTTGCGCACTTGTTCTCTACCTCCATGCGCCCGGTCTCCTTAGTCCCTGTCCCGGTCGTTCCCGCCTACCCTTGACCCAACATGCCCGAAATCCCCCTCCCCCTCCTCTACATCACACCCCAATCCTGGGCCGAGTCCGTCCTCGGCAAGCCCCTCGAACTCCTCAACGACCACGCCCACCTCGAAAAGAAAGCCGCCGCCAACGCCCTCGAACTCCTCAACCGCTGGCCCGAGCCCAATCCCCCCGAAAACTGGGTGACGGCTATGACAGCCATCGCCCGCGACGAAGTCGACCATCTCGCCGTGGTCACCCGCATCCTCGCCCGCCGCGGCGGCCGCCTCACCCGCTCGCACTCCAACCCCTACGCCTCCGAACTGCACAAACTCGTCCGCCGAGGCGAAGGCACCCACGAACTCGTCGACCGACTGATGATCTCCGCCCTCGTCGAAGCCCGGTCCTGCGAACGCTTCAAGCTTCTCGGCCAATCCCCCACCCTCGACCCCGAACTTCAAAAACTCTACCGTGACCTCTGGGCCTCCGAAGCCGGCCACTACCTCACCTTCATCCAACTCGCCGAACAAGTCGATTCACCCCCCTCGGTCGCCTCCCGCTGGCATTTCTTCCTCACCACCGAATCCGCCCTCATCCAACGCATGCCCCCCGGTCCCCGCATGCACTCCGCGGTCCCTTAATTACGCTGTCGGCCATTTGCCCCTTTCTTAATCTCCCGGTCCCAGCGACAATACGTCAAAGACCGCTTCCCAAACACCCTTTGAAGGAGTCCCAATGTCCAAACGAGTCATCGCACTTTCCTCCGTCATACTTGCTCTCGCCGCCCTCGGCCTCACCCAAATCGACACCAACTCCCTCCAAGGCAAACCCGCGCCCGACATCAAACTCTCCACCATCGGCAAGACAAAAACCACCACGAAGCTCTCAGCCCTGAAGGGCAAGGTCGTGCTCATCGACTATTGGGCCACCTGGTGCCCGCCCTGCCGCGAGTCGCTCCCCCACATCAACGAAATCGCAGCCGACAAGGACCTCGCCGCCAAGGGCCTCAAAGTCTTCGCCCTGAACTCGAAGGAAAAACTTCCCGTCGTTCAAAAGTTCATCGATGACAACAACTACACCTTCCCCGTCGCCCTGGACCTCACCGGCGAGTTCAGCAAGCTGTACAAGGTCCGCGGGATTCCGACCACAGTCATCATCGGGCGTGACGGCACGATTAAGAGCGTGTTCGTCGGCTTCGATGAGTCCGAAGTGCCCAAAATGAAGAAGGCCATCGCCGACGCCCTCGCTGAGGAAGCCCCGAAGTCCGAAGTTCCTCCCGCGCCCAAAGACCCCTCGCAACCCGCCCCCGGGAAATAGCGCCCCGACTCACCGCTGGACACTGCGTAATCTATCGCACACTCCCACCCATCCCATGCTCGACGCCAACCGACCATCGCCCCCGCACTCTCGTCCTTCGCGTTCCTCCGCCGCCATCTTTCCGCTCGTACTGTGCGCCTGCGGGGTCCTTGTCGCGGCAGGACTGTGGCTGGCGCTGGGCGAGATGGGTACTGGGACCCCAGACCGCCGCGCCGTCGGCTTGGTCCTCCTCGCCGCCGGCACCCTCTCCTCCCTCATCGGTGCCTACGCGTTCGGCCTCTGGCACGAACTCCACGCCGCCCGCGCCGAAGCCGACGATCGCGCCGCGTCCCTCAACGCCGCCCTCGCCGATCGCCTCTCTCACATCGCCATCATCCTCACCCAGATCTCCGAGCAGCAGCTCATCTCCGACCGCGCCAAGTCCGTCGCCTACCGCGACAAGGACCGCGACGCCCTCCGCCGCGCCATCGCCGAAGACCTCGCCCGCTCGGACTTCGAAGCCGCCAAAGCACTCGTCGACGACATGGAAGCCACCTTCGGCTACCGGGCCGAGTCCGACCGCCTCCGTACCGACATCGCCCAGCGCCGCGAAGATTCCATCCGCAAGCAACTCGTCGACGTCCATGACAAAATCGACCGCCTCGCCCGCGCCGAAGACTGGTCCGGTGCCCAGCAGGAAGCCGCCCGGTTCATCTCGCTCTACGGCGACTACGAACCGGCCCGCAAACTCCCCACGGAAATCGAGTCCCGCCGCCAAGCGCACAAACGCCAGCTCCTCGATCGCTGGAACGACTGCGTCCTTCGCCACGACGGCGACGCCGGAATCGAGGTTCTCCGCCTCCTCGACCCCTACCTCACCCCCGCCGAGGGCGAACGCCTCGCAGAATCCGCCCGGTCCATCATCAATGACCGCAAATCCAAACTCCGCGACCTCTTCACCGCAGCCGCCAACCGCCAAGACTGGC
>JBBRUM010000024.1:0-16209 GCA_038247815.1 Tepidisphaerales bacterium
GCGTCGACAGTCTGATTGTCAACGCCGGCGGGTTTGTCGACCTCACCAACAACGACCTCATCGTCCGCTCGACGGGCGGCGGCTACCAAGCCGAGCTCGCCTCGGTTCGCTCGCTCGTCGGCAGCTGGTACACCGCCGATGGCGGTCTCCCCGGCACGACCGGCTTGGGTTCGTCGTTGAGCTTCTACTCCGTTGCCGGCGCGTTCACCACCCTCGGTGTGTACGACAACTCCGCCCTCCCCACCGGTGGTACAACGACGATCACCAGCTTCAACGGTCAGACCGTCGGGGCGAGCGACATCCTCGTGAAGTACACCTACCTCGGCGACACCGACCTCTCCGGCTCGGTTGACGCAGCCGACCTCGCCCGCGTGCTCCAAGGCCTCAACGGCGGCGGAACCGGTTGGAACTTCGGCGACGTCAACTACGACGGCCTGATCAACACGACCGACCTCGGTCGAGTGATCGCCGCCCTGCGTGGCCAAGGTGCTCCGCTGGGCGACGGCGTCGGGTTCGGTGGCGGCGGGGCGATCCCCGAGCCGGCTGCATTGGGCCTGCTGGTCGCGGCTGTTCCGTTCATGTCCCGCCGTCGCCGCTAATCCGGCGAAGGCATCGACGGGAAGCAACTCTCCGATCAAACCCTCAAGATCAACCCCAACGCCCGCTGGCTCACCCCGGCGGGCGTTGGTTTTTCCGAGTCCAGCCTTACCTTGCGCCGAAGTCTCCTCCAAGTCATCATCAGTTCGAAAAGTGGCCCACGACTGAGGGGTTCCGTGTCTCGCTTGGCAGCTACAGTCGATCGATCCATCCCCGGATCATGGGAGGAGTCGGGCAGCTTGTACCTCCGCCCTCTACATAGAAGGAGTTCCATCTGGCGTGAGACTAAGCCGCACTCCATGGCCGCGAGATCACGGCAATCAGATCAAACTGAGATCTTCGGGTGACCTCATCGTGAGCAATTTTTGTGTGGGGTTGTTGGTTCGGTAGGGCCGGGGGCGGTGTTGGCGGTCGCGGCGCCGGGCTACGCTTCGTGGGATCAGGCAAGCTCCGGCGATGGAAACGACACGCCGCTGCGGGCAGGCGGCCCAACCCGCGCTTCAAAACCAAGTCACCGGCTTGTCGAGAGTTCACACTGCCGGGTGGCGTGAGCCTTTTACGAACAGGGCGTTCCCTTGGGTGGCGCATCGAACCTTCGGATGTTGGCGGGTCGTTTCCAAAGTTTTACAACGCGCCCAATCCAGCAGACGCCGTCCGACTGGTAAAGCGACATCCGACATCGCTTACCGCTCGCCCATGTACATTCTGAACGGGTACGCCCCCCGGACCACCGCCTTCTCGCCCTCGGGGACAGTGAATCGAAGTGCCTCGCCCCGCGCGCCGGTCAGGGAGGCGTTGAGGTCGACGGGGACGCCGATTTGGTCGATGAGGTCGGCGAGTTCGCGGCTGGCTTGCTTCCTGCGGTCGCGCACGCTGGAGAGGATGACCCAGAACCGAGTTCCCCCCGGTCCGCCGAGCACTTCGCGACTTTCCCCGAGGAGCACGTGCTCGACCACTGCGGGCTTGGACGCATCCGCGCCCCACTCCGGCTTATAGATCTCCGCCATCACCCGCACCGGCGTTTCCAGCACGAACACCCGCTCGTCCGAGGACCGGTCTCGGTGCGCAAACTCGATCGCCGCCCGCACGTCTTTCACCTTCCCCCCGCCCGCCACCCGGCCCACCGCCTCGGTCCCCGACATCGCCACAGTCACCCCCAGCACCGCCCACAGCCACCGCCCCCGCCCGCCCCACCACCTTCCCACCACGTCCAACCCCATCCCCCCCAGCAGTAAGCACACCGGGATCAAAAACAGCGTAAGTCTCGATGGCGTAAAGGGATACTTCCAAACTGCCCCGGCCAGAAGCACCACCCCCACCGCCCCCGCCAGCATCGCCAGCCGCAGCCGCAATCCCGAGTCCCCGCCCCTCGCCGCTACCACCCCCACCGCCACTGCCGCGAACAGCAGCACCCCCGCTCCGTCCCCGACATGGTCGAACTGCCCCCAGAGTCCCTTGAGAACGAAACACGGAATCGTCCACCACCGCTCCCAGGGGACGAACGTGTCGCTCCAGTACACGAAGAAGAAGGGATCGGCTTGGACGCGCGCCGACGCGAAATACACCACCCCAATGGACACCCACGCCGGGAGGGTCACCAGTGCCCCGCGCCAGCCCAGTTTCCCCCCGACGATCAGCGTCGCGGCAACGGCTGAAAACACAAACACCGTCGGGTGCGACACCCACGTGCCCACCGTCGCCACGCCCGTTGCCCACGCCAGCCGCCGCATGTGCCCCGGACTGCTCCCCATCCGCCCCATCCCCCAGATCCCCCCCAGCGCCGCCAGCAGCACCAGCTCCGCCACCAGCACATCCCCCGCGTACTGCTTCAGCGTCCCAGCCGACAACACCAACCTAGGCGACACCGCCATCACCGCCGTCGTCACCACCACCGCCCACGGCGACATCACCCTGCGGGCCACCAGCGGATACACCGCCACCGCCAGCACCGACATCACCATCGGCACCCCCCGCACCGCCCATTCACCCCTCCCCCAAAGCTGTTCCGCACCCTTAACCAACCAGCAAAACACCGGCGGCGCGGCCTGCGGCGCACTGACCAAGTCCAGCGGACCGAACGCCACTTCCCACCAACCCTTCCCAATCAAGTTCAGCAGCAAGTACGCTTCGTCCGCCCAGTACGACTCCGCCCGCCCCCACATCGCCACCCGAAGCACAACCCCCGCCAAAACCAGCCCCCACACCACCATCCCCGCCATTGCCCATTGCCGCGCCTCCCCACCCATCTCGAACCGGGCTAGCGCTGGGGTGCCTGCTGCTATCACGACTCACTCCACCCTACCGCCCGCCCCAATCCTCCACAAACTCAGTCCCTCCGCCCACCCCTCCCCCGCACCCCGTCCCACCACCCCCGCAGCGACGCCCCCAGCCGCGACCATTCACCCCGCACTGTCTTGAGAATTGTGACCCGCCCAAGGACCGCCACGGCCGCTAGCGGCAAGGCCCAACTCATGTGTTTTTGCACCACCAGCAGCGGATTCCGCGTCGCGTAGTAGTCCTGCGTCGGGCTGGCCCGTCCCACCGCACCACCGCCCTCGTGCCTCACTCGCGAAGTGCGCTCCACGGCCAGCGCCCACCCCGCCGCCCGCAAACGCATGCACAGCTCCACGTCCTCCCAGTACAAGAACAACGCCTCGTCAAACATCCCCACCTCGGACACGGCCCCCAGCCTCAGCAGCACGCTCGCTCCACTGACAAACTCAAACTTCCCGTCCCCCCCGTCCCCGATCTCCGCCGCCTTCCCGCGCCATAGCGATACCCGCCCCCCCGGCGGACCGCCCCCCAGGTCCGACCCCACCGCCCCCAGCCGGGGGTCCCGCTCCATGCGCGCAGCCAGCGCGCCGAGCGCCCCGGGTTCGGCGAGCGCGTCGGGGTTGATCAGCCACACGTATCCGTCCCCTCGCTCAATTGCCCGCGAGATCCCCAGATTGCTCCCTCCGGCGAACCCCGTGTTGTTTCCCGCGTCGATGATCTCCCACCCCAGCGCCTCGGCTTCGGCCCGTACCACCTCCCACGACCCCTCGCCGTTTGGATACGCATTGTTCACCACGACCCCCCGTAACGATCCCTCCCACCCCTGCCCCTGCACGGCCCGCATGCACCGCACCGTCGCCCCCGCCCCGCGATAATGCACTACCACCGCTAACACCCTCGGCCCCCGATGCTGTCCGCCGTCGCCTTCCACATTCGATACTCTACCCCCCCGCCCTTGTCTTTCCCTCCACCACCCCCTCAACTACCTCCCCACCCCACCCCCCATCCGTGACTCAACCACTCTCCCCAACCTCTACGCGTGCATCGGCGCTGATCGCCTGGCTGTGGATCCCGGCTGCTCTCTACTGCCTCGTCTTTATCCTCTCCCGCTCGACACCCGTCCCCTACTGGGACCAGTTCGCCGTTGGCCAGTTTCTCCTCCGCACCTACTCAGCCGACTTCCCGTCCTTCGCCGACCTCTTCGCCCAGCACAACGAATCGCGAAAATTCTTCCCCCGCCTGCTCTTCTGGCTGCTCACCCTCCCCGGCGAATGGAACGTGCGCCGCGAGATGCTCGCCCACTGGGCGCTGCTCGTCGTCGGCGCGGTGACCCTCACCGCCCTCGCCCGGAGGTCGCTCCCACCGTACCCCGCAGCCTTCGCCTCCGTCCTTGCCGGAACACTGCTGTTCTCCATCGCCCAATGGCAAAACCTCCTCTGGGGCATCCAGATCATCACAAGCATTCCCACCGTTGCACTGCTGCTGGCTGTTTTCGTCCTCCAACTCAGCCGGCCGCACCTATACCTCCGCGCCGCTTTTGCCACCTTCGCCGCCCTCGTCGCCACCTACTCATACGCCAACGGAATGGCCCTTTGGCCGCTGATGGTTCCTCTGATCCTCCTCGCCCCGGCTTCCACGCCACGGCAGCGCGTCATCGCTCTCACCGCGTTCTTGGTCGCCGCGTTTCTCGCAATCGCCGCCTATTTCTGGACCTACGCCCGCCCCGGTGCCCACCCCGCCCTCGACGTCGCCACTCACTTGCCCTCTGCCGCTGTGAAGTACTTCATCGTCTTCATCGGCAACGGTCTCCGCCTCGCCGACGGCACGAAAACCGCCGAGCTCGTCGGCTATGTTGCTGTGGGGGTCGTGCTGCTCGTCTCCACGGTGCTGTACGGCTTCGCCTATGCCCGGCGGTCGTGGGATCCGATCCGCACGGCCGCCCCGTGGCTGACTCTTGCGGCGTACACGATGCTTTCCTCGGCGGTGACCACGGTCGGTCGTCTCGGCTTTGGCGTTGAAACGGCTGCGTCGGAGAGGTACGTCACCTTCGCCTTGCCGCTGTTCATCGCCGTTGTCCCCCTGACCTACCTTGCAGTCCGGGAGCTCCTCACGCCCCGCCCGGAGTGGAAACACCTCCCCGGCTACTTCACCACTTTCCTTGCCGGGGCGCTCGTCGCCCTGCAACTGCTCAGCACCCGTCGCGCACTCGCCGAATCCGGCGTCTTCCGCGACGAACGCGACCGCGGCTTGGTCTTAGCCACCTGGATCGACGTCACCCCAAACGGCCCCGAGATCATCAAGTATCTCTTCCCCGACCCCAACTTCGCCCGCGACACCCTCCGCGACCTCAACCGACTCCACAAACTCCCCTTCGCTTTCGCCACCTCTCCCCTCGCCTCGACTTACGCCCCGCCAAACCAGGCTAAGGGCATCGGTTCGGTCGACACCCTTTCCCGGTCCGAGCGAACCGTCACGATCTCCGGTTGGGCAGTCGCCCCCGGTAACCCGGGCCGCTCAGCCGACGCCATCTTCGCAGCCGCCGAACTCCCCGGCGGCGACGCCCGTCTACTCGCGATGACCATCAACTCGCACCTCGCCCGCCCGGACGTCCCCCAGTTCAGCGGCCCCCGACACACCGGCCACGCCGGCTGGGCCATTACCTTCGACCTCCCTCCGGAGCTCCCGCCCGATGCAAACCTCGCCGTCTTCGCCTACCACGCCCCCACCCACTCGCTCCACCGCCTTAGCATTCCCCCGCCCCCCGTCCCCCCCGTCCCCCCCGCCCCACCCGCCCCACCCGCCCCACCCGCGATGCCCTGACCGCCCGACTATCGCCCGAGTACTGCTGCGATCCGGTCCCATATTCCCCTCTACTTTCGCAGAATCGCGGCGGTTTCCATCTCGTTCTCCTCCAGCACCTCGACTGCAAACCCCCGCGGCCCCCCCTCCAGCAGTCGGTCGTTGACCTTGGCCAAAAACTCCTCGAACGCCGACGCCTGCCACACGTGGAAGTGGATGCTGTAGCTGATCGACAGCAGCTTTTGCACCTCGTTTTCCGTCTCATCGCCCGGGTGCGCATTGTGCACCAGCGTCGCATACTCGCGGTAATGCCCTTCCCGCGACCACGCCGTGCCCTCAGTGTCATCACGCACGAGATGCTCCCAATCCGTCAATGGCCGCTCGACGTCAAAGGTAAACCGCCGGTGCGGCATGGCGTAGTAGAGCACCCCGCCGGGCTTGAGCTTCGAAAGGTGGGCGCGCACCGTTCCGATCGGATTTTCGCACTGTTCCGTCATGTGATTGGCGATAATGAAGTCGAGCGAGCACCCGGGAAACGTCGTCAGCTTCTCGCCGTCGTCTATTCTGTCGACGTGCGTGAGGTTATACCCGGCGAGTTCTGGGTATTGCTTTCGTAGCTCATCGACAGACATCCGGTCGACGTACATCACCTTCGCGAGTTCCGCGGTCCACAACGGCTGGTGCAGCGCTCCGATCTCGATCCCCGCCCGAGCGACAAACCGGGCGGAAAGCTCCCTCCGTCGGGCGTGCATTTTCTCCAAATCGAAGGATTTTTTCCGACTGCGTCACCATTGTGTTCAAACATAAACCCCCACCCCCGCACCGTAAACCCCGGTTTTCCAATCTCCTGCTTTATCCCGCCCCCTGGCAGTTATCGTATAACCTCTGATCAACATCCTGCAGCCGGCGTACTTTGAACGTCGATTCTGCCGATAGCTAGGGTGTAACTTCGCCCAAGCTATACGACCCCAGGAGTCCACCGATGTCGTCATCCGTCCGCACCACCCGCCGACTGTCGCCCGCCCGCCGACCGTCGCCCGCCCGCCGGTCGGCGCCCGCCCGCAACGCAGAAGCACTCGAACCCCGCCTTCTCTTCGCCGTTCTCAACGTCAACACCACCGGCGCCGGCGGCGCATTCACCGACATCAACGCGGCCATCCTTGCCGCATCCTCCGGCGACACCATCGAAATCGCAGCCGGGACCTACTCCCCCGGCGTCGTCCTCGGAAACGCCAGTCGACGCGGACTCTTCATCGACAAACCACTGACCATCCGAGGAGCCGGCAAGACCGCCACCATCATCAACGTCCCCCAAGCCGCCAACAACCCCAACGGGTCCATCAACAACGGCGCCGCAGCCTTCATCCTCGCCTCCAACGTCACCATCGAGTCCCTCACCCTCAACGGCCAAGCCGACGGCGTCGCCGTCCTGAAGTTCAACGACACCAGCGTCACCCTCAACAACATCGTCCTCCGCCAACTCAACATCAACCCGGTCGCCGACAGGGGTTTCGGCTCGGGCTTGTTCGTCCGCAACGCCACCAACGTCCTCTTCGAAAACAACACCGTCGGCGTCTCCCACACCAACGCCGTCTCGATCACCGAGAACGTCACCAACACCATCATCAAGGGGAACACGTTCCTCGGCTCGACGCGCGACTATTCCGTCTCCCTCGGCAACGGGTCCACCGGAACCCTCCTCGCCGGAAACACCATCTCCGGCTCCCCCAACGGCGTCGCCATCACGTCCTCCGGCAACTTCGTGTACTACAACAACATCTCCGGATTCCTCAACGACGGCATTACCCTCGACCGCCAGTCGAACTTCAATCTCATCGGCCTAAACCTCGTCGACTCCGCGGGCCTCGCCCAGGGCCGCGCCTCCGGCTCGGGAATTTTCCTCAACTCCGAGTCCAACCACAACGTCGTCTTCAACAACCGTTTCACCGGAAGCTTCGAGAACGGCGTCGCCCTTTTCCGCGTTTCCAACAACCTGATCTGGGGTAATCAGGTCACTGGCAACGGTCAGGGCGGTATATTCCTCAACGACAACGACGGCACCATCCTGGTCTCCACCGGTCGCGCACCCCGCGAAAACGTCGTCACCGAGAACTACTCCCACGACAACCTCTCCAACGGCAATGTTCAGGGCGTTCGCGCCGTCAACAACGAAGTTTCCCGCAACTATCTCTCCGTCGCCCAAGGCTCAAACCCCGACGGTAAAACCGGCATCCGCTGGGAGGATAGCTCGGGCAACACCTCCACCCACAACACGCTCGGCAACCTCGGCGCGGGCTTCTTCCTCCAGCCCACCAGCACCGCCAACGCCTTCTACCGCAACCGCCTCCTCGGAGTCCTCTCGAACCACGTCCAGTCCCCCGCCACCGCCGCTCTCGACGCCGGCCCCGTCCTCGGCGGCAACTTCTACTCCGACAACACCAACACCGCCGTCGGAAACCCCACCACCGGCGCGATTTACTCCAGGTTCATCTACACCAACAGCAACAGCACCTTCGACGGCCACGCCGATGCTCACCCCTTCTCCTCCGAGTCCCTCGGATTGCCCGCCGATGTCGCCGTTCTCGAGCCCGCCGCCACCACCTTCGTCGGCGTTGGGTCGCGCAAAACCATCCGCTACTTCGCCCCCGCCGCCACTCTTGTCGACATCTCCCTCGTCTCTCCCTCACGCGGTACGACCGTGATCGCCACCAGCGTCCCCAACACCGGTATCTTCCGCTGGGATGTCCAAACAGGCCTGGTTTCCGCCGACGACTACACCATCGTCATCACCCCCAAGAACGCCGCCGCCGTCGCCATCGGCGCCGCAGCCTCCTCCGGCACGTTCTCCGTCCGCGACGGCGCAAACCCCATCACACTCCTCTCCCCCGTCCGCGGCCAACGCACCTCAGCCGGCGCCACCGTCCGCGTCAACTGGAACTACACCTCCTCCAACCCCGTCAACGTCGAAATCCAAACCAACGCCGGCCCCTGGACCACCGTCGCCACCGGCGTCACCACCGACTTTGCAGACGTGACGCTCCCTGGCTCGGCTTCGAGCTCCGCCCGGTTCCGCGTCGTCGACCCCGTCACCGGTTCGTCCGACACGATGGACGGCTTCTTCTCGATCCAATCCGGCGGCGGGGCATTCGTCTCCGCGCCCGCGGGAACACCCGCCGTCGGCTCGCAGCCCCTCGTCCGCTGGACCAGCCCCGTCGGAACCACCCACGTCACCCTCGACATTGTCTCCGGCGGAACCACCCGCACGGTCGTCATAGATTACGCCGACATCGGCGAGTACCGCCTGCTGGTGCCCGACCTCAGCTCCCCCTCCACCCAGCTCCGCGTCACCTTTAAGAACGCAGCCGGCACCACCCTCTCCACCGCCACCTCCGACACCTTCTCCATCGCCGGAACCAACGCCGCCATCACTTCCTTCGGCCCGAAGCAAAACCCCGCCCTCCCCAACACCGAACCCCCCCCGCCCCCACCAGCCGCCCCCGACTTCTCCGGCACGCTCTCCGCCAAGTTCAAACCCACCTATGTCCTCGACCGCTCAACCCGCGTCACCGCCACCGTCCGCATCTCCAACACCGGCAACCTCGCGTTCAACGGCAACCTCCCCATCGCCGTCCTTGTCTCCACCACCGCCACACCGGACTCCGCCAACCCCGTGATCACAGTGTCCCCCCGCCTGTCACTCAGGGCCAACCAAACCAAGTCCTTCTCCGTCTCCTTTGTCCTCCCCGCCGGCCGACCCACCGCCAACTACAACGTCCTGCTCCGACTCAACTCCGGCAACACCATCACCGAGAACATCACCACCAACAACCTCACCAACGCCCTCCCCCTCCGCCTCGAGCAGCCGGATATCGACCTCTTCACCACCTTCCGAAGGGTCCCGACGTTGCTCGTTTCCGGAAGCAGAAAGGCCGCCTCGTTTCAGGTCGTCCTCACCAACTTGGGCAACACCACCGCCAAAGGGTCGGTGCTTTTCAACCTCATTCGCTCGGCTGACGACTTCCTCGATCCCTCCGACACCACCGTCTTGGCAAGCCTCACCCGCAAAATCTCCATCGCCCGCGGAAAGACCCTCACCCTCACCCTTCCAGTCAGGCTCGCGGCCGGTTCGCCGACGGGTGGCGGGTTCGTCTTCGCCTCCGTCACCCCCACCACGACCCCTCCCGACTTTAACACCGGCAACAACTCCGTCGGAACCCCCGTCTCGTTCACCTAGTCCCCTCGTCCGCCCCATCCTTTTCCAGTGGTGTAAGCGAGCGATCCGCATTGCCGTCTGTCGCAGCGCCCATGCCGCGACCATTGCCACACACCGCCCCTCACCGCCTCCCTCGCGATCACCTCGGTCCTCATCGCCGGTTGCGAGCATAAAGCTTCGACCTTCGTCGATCGCGCCACGGCCTGCACGGCTTCGGGCAAGCTCGTCAGTCGCAACCACCTCCATCGAAGACGTATTCGGCCGACTCCTCGCCGCCGCCACCGATCGCGCAAAACGCGAGTTCCTCCAAGCCCAACGCGCCGAAACCGCCCGCAGAGCCCTCGGCAACGCCGTCAACCCCTACCCTTCGCCGGGCTGATGGACAGGGTCGTGCTCATCTCCCTCACCCGCCAAAACTGCGAAGTCCCCGCCCGAACCCGCCTCATCGGCCAAACAGATACCGAGCTCCTCGCCCGCACCCCTCGCCCGGGAAAACAACGCCTGGACCCTCGCCGCCGGCTACTTCACCCCCGCCCAGATCGCCGAACTCCGCGACCTCATCGACACTTGGCGCATTGAGAACCCCGACCAACGCTTCGTCGCCAACGTTCGCATCGTCGCCGTCGTCGGCCACGTCAACTGCGCCGGGCCCGCCGCCCGAAAGTCCGGAGGCATCTTCTCGCTCCTCTTCCTCGACCCCCTCGCCGGAATCGACTCCGCAATCCGCGAACTCGAACAAACCCACGACCTCGTCGAACGCATCTTCTTCTCATCCCAACGCATTAAAACCATCCTCATCATGGAAACCGAAGCGCTCGGAAACCGAGTACTCGCCGCCCCCCAACCTCACTTACGCCGTCAGGGCCTTCTCAGCATTCTCCGACAACACCGGCCGATTTACCGATGCCACGCGCCAGTTCTCCCACACCGTCGAAGACTTCAGCGACAACCTCCCCGAACAGCGCCGCGACGCCATCGAACAATTCGCCTCGGCCGAATGCGCCGGCACCCTCGCCGACCTCAACACCCGCCTCACCGCCGAACGCCAAGCAACCCTCGCCGATGTCGCAAAACGCCCCATCGATGAACGTTCCGCCGCACTCGGTGGCAACGCCAAACGCCTCGCCACCGAACGCCCAGCCGCCACCGACCAACTCGCCGAAGCCGTCCGCCTCGTCCACCACGACTTCCTGTCAAACTTCGAACTCTCCCTCGAACGCTCCGTTGATCAGTTCTATTCCCGCCTCCGCCTCCTCATCCTCCAAACCGTCAGCGCAGCCTTCGCCGCCGCCCTCGTCTTCCGCCCCCTCTTCCGCAAACCCAGCCCCGCCTCCCTCCCACTCCAGCCGCTCCCCGCACCCCACCCGCCGACACTCTAGCCCCCACCCCCTTTTTCACTCTGTCTCTTCGTCTCCCCGTCTCTTTATCGCTCTCCCCCCCCCTTCGCGACTACGGACGCTCAGCCGGACCCAGCTCCCCCAACCCATCCCTTCGTGTCGCCGTCATCATCAACCACTTCCCCGATTTCGACTCCTTCGACTCGAACCGGGAGTCAGCCTCGACAATGACGGATCGGAACTCAACGCCCTCCCCCACCTTCTCGGTCAGACTCCCCACATCCTCGCGCTTGAGCAGTACCCCATTCATGCCCGGCGATTGGAGCAAAAATCCACGCAGATCCTCCGACGTCTTCAAAATCGGCAAGCACGGAGCTTGGTCCAGGTAGAACAAAATCGTCGGCGTGCTGATGTCGTCGACACCGTAAAACGCCAGATCACCCGTCGCCGATCCAGCCGCCCCCACGGCAAACGTTCGGGTCGTGCCCAGCGCATCCATCGTCACCAGCGGCCCGACGAATAGCCCCGCCATCAGCAGCGCCGTCCCGAGCGCGCCCGCGGCCCGGTCCGCCTCCATTCCCATCGCCGTCGACAAAATCGTCGGTCTCCAAGGACGAACGACCATCACCGTACCGCACGCCACCAATAGCACCAGCCCCGCCATCGGCCCCCAACCCAAACCCACCGACCACCTCTGCCCCGGCGGCAAAAGCCAAATCACCACCGCACAAAACACCAGCGTCGCCACCGACCCCACCATCGGAATGTAAATGTGAATCCCCCGCGCCGCGTAGTGCAGCCGCCGGCAGCCGCTCGACAGGAAAAACCGGCTGCACACTAACGCGCACATCGGCAGCAACGGAAGGATGTAATAGCTCCTCCGCGAGCCCGACAGCGTGAAAAACAAAAACACCAGCAGCGTCGCCTCGACCGCCCACCGCGTCGGCTCCGACACCGTCGACACCCTCCGCCAACCCGCCACCGCCGCAATCAGCGCAATTACCAGCAGCGGCGTCCACGGCAGGAACAGCACCGGGAGGTGATAAAAATACACGTAAAACGGCTGCATATGGTCGAACGGAGTAAAGAACCGCTCCACGTTCTGCCGCCAAACCATCGCCAAACCGCTCTGCCCGTAGGTCCCGCGCACCATCGACGCAACCGCAAACGGAACCACGTACAACACCGCCCCCAGCCCAAACCCGCAAAGGTGCCCCCACGACCACACCGCTCGCCACCTACCCCCGCGAATCATGTACGGCGCAATCGCCACCAGTGGAACCGCAATTGCGCCCAGCCCCTTGAACTGAGCCCCCACGAAGCACAGCGAATAAAAAACCACCCACGTCACCAGCCCCAACCGCTCTCGCCTTCCCCAGAACCAGCCGATCGCCAATATACAAAACGCAAAATTCGCCATGTCCGCCTGCGCCGTCCGCGCCCAAAACAAAAACCCCTGCGTCGAGAGCAGAATCCATCCCGCCAGATTCCCCTCCGCCCTCGACCACAACTGCGCCCCCAGCCGCCTCGTTGCCCACAGCGCGAAAAGCCCGGCAACCGCGCTCGGCGCCCTGGACGTAAACTCCGAGACCGAACCCGTGATCTCCGCCAGCCCCACAATCGCCCAATAGCTAAACAGTGGCTTGAGAAAGTACGGCGCGCCATTGATCGACGGCTGGAAATAGTTCCCGTGGGCAAACATCACCCGACTTATCTCCGCCCACCTGTTCTCTGACATCCACAGCTCGCGGCTCCCCAGAGACGCGAACAGCGAAACTAACGCCAATCCCCAGAACAGAACCGCCTCCCAGGTAACTCCGCTTCGAGAACCGGGCTTGGCTAGCGCGTTGAAATCCATTAAACCGCCCAAAAACAGAACCCTCCCCCACCCCCGCGCCTCGCCAAGCGGCGACTAAACCCCCTACCCACGCAGTTCAAACACGAACCTCCCCCCCGTCAAGCCACCATGCTCCCGCCATCTCGCGGCACATCTATTGAATTCTATGGCCGATGTAAAGAATTCGTTAAATCTAAAATCGTCTATCCCAAAGTCGCACCCCCACCCCCAGTTCCCCCCTTCTTCCCCCGCACATCTTTCCCCGCAAAACAAAAAAACCGCCCCCTCTCGGGAGCGGCTCTTTCAGTGCCCAGGACAGGATTTGAAGCGACAGAATCACTGTAAATTGTGCTCCCAAAAGCGGTTATACACGGTCGCAATGGGGTTTTACCTGCAACTTCGACGGTCTTACCTGCAACTTCGAGGGGTGGTCCTTGGGTTGAATCGATTGGGGCGGTCGTGGTCGTCCCTTTCCACCTGACCTGCGTCCCACGGACCTAAAAACCGTGCTATTTTCGCGGGATAATCCCCCGAGGACACTCTGTTGATGGAAGACAGCAAGCCGCTCTCCGACCAACCACTCATCAACCGCACGTCAGCCTGTGGCTCGAAGAGGCGGGTGAAGCGGTGAGAATCTTCGCCCTGTCCGATACCCACCTTGCCCCCTGGCCCCGCGTGCCTGACGACATCGACCTCGTCCTCTTCGGCGGAGACTTTTACGACGGTCCTCTACTCTCAGGACTGAGCGACGACCCGGAGGACGCTGAAACAAACCGCTTCCTGTTTCCCGATGCGACTGCTCAGGCCGAGAGGAAGATTCCGCCAATTCTTGCCGTTCGAGGGAACCACGACTGGCTGGACCCGCTCGGCTTCTTTGACGCCAAGAGAGACATCACCGGCAAAGCCGTCCTCGCACTGCCCGACCTGATCGTCGTCGGCGTCGGACTCGCACACCGCAGTCACGTTCAATTGCCAACCGAATCGGAAGTAACGGCGGTGTGTGGGATGGCACAACGGAGCCTCGTTCACCTCCGAAACAGCCACCCCCTGGCAAAGGTCATCCTGCTCAGCCACTACCCCGGCAAGTTGATGGTCAGTCCCGAGGAAGCCGCCAGTCCCGGTTGGGCGTTCGACTGCGTTGACCGATTGGCGAGAGAGCTTCAGGCGACATTGATCGTCGCAGGGCATGTCCATGAAGCCTTTGGGCGTTCAGGGCTGTTCCAGAACGTCTGGATGCCTGGGCCTGAGGGTGCCATCCTTCGGGTGTAACCAGAAGAAGGAACCCACCCACCTTTCGTGGAAGAAAGGGATGTCCCAAACAAGGAAGGCATCCCACATGAATCCACTCTCAGAAGTTTACAAGAATCCGCTGATCCCCGAAGGCAATTACTGGGTCCGCCTGGCCGGAATTGATTACCTGACCCAGAAGCCCGCCGACGTCTCCGAGGGCTGGGTCGCGACCCTCGTCATCGAACGAGTCCATCCCGAGCAGCAGGGCACAACGCTGAGGGTGGCTGTTCATGGAACCCAGAATGCAACTGGCTTCCGCCATTCGTTTCGAGACCATTTTCGCTGCTTCGATTACGCGCCGCAACTGGCTGTTGGTCGGTGGGCGAGGGTTGGGGTGGTCCATGCGGAGTTTAACAGCAGTCGGTTCAGCCAAGTGCTCTGTCCGCAATTGCGGACACCCGATCTGACCAGAATGGTCCATCGGGCTGTAGAATTTGAGCGGCAGTCAGGCTCGTTTCAACATCAGCCTCGTTCGCTCAGCCTGCTTGGGCTGCACCGGGAAACGCTCGTGCTGACGGACAAGGAGCAGCCGCCGACGTTGTCAGCTTGACTGGCGAGTCGCTGGGGGCGAAAGCGAAGCCTTCGAGTTTGCATATCGCCTCGGCGAGCATCGCCTCATTAAACTCTGGACTAATCACCCAGTTTCCGAACTGATCCTTCTTGATTAGACTGGGCGCTAGCTTGGCGTGTAGCGGAACCCCACGCCCTTCCAGCCAGTTGCTTCGGTCACTTCGCCGGCAACGGTGCCGTCGATGATTTTGCTCAGGCGGGGTATGATATGGGTGTGGCAATGCTCGCCGAGTTCGACCATGACCCAGCGGCGGCCCATCTTGTGGGCGACGGCCCCGATCGTGCCGGAGCCAGCAAAGGAATCGAGAACCCAGTCGCCTTCTTGCGTAGCAATTTCAAGAAACCGTTTCAACAAACTTTCGGGCTTGGGCGTGGCAAAGGGATCGGATGGCACAATCGCCATTTGCGCCTTCTTCGCCTCGTCCGTGTGGCCGACTTCCTCGTGCAGCCACCAATTGTGCGGCATCATTCCATCTCGCACTTCCGACAGAAAGAGCTTCAGCGCAGGCGCGATGTTCTTTCCATCAAGTCCCCACCATAGCCGATTCTCCGTGACGTGGACACGATGCGTTTCCGGGTCGTACTTCCATGCCTTCCTTGTATTCTTGATGACCTGCCGCGAATTTGGATTCACGATGTCGTAGCAGAGATTGCGGCGTTCTTCGGGTGTCGCCTGATTCAAATAGTCTACCGACTTCCACGGACCACGAGGGTCATTGTCAGGGTTCGAGTACCGAGCAACAGCCGCTTGAGTCCTACGAAGCAAATTGTTGACGAATCCCGGTTTGCCATATACGAGGATGTGGTCACAAATAGACGCGATACCTTTGAAGTTGTTGCTGACGCTGTATTTTTTCTGCCATGTGATTCCGGCACGGAAGTTGTTCCGCTCGAACACCGCCTGAATGTCCAAAAGACAGGTTCATTTCCGGTCAATGTAAATTCTTTTTGGGTATGGACTAACGACATTTTTATGTTAGAGCTGGTCAGCCCGGTCCTACGCTTTCCGCCCTCATCCATGAGAAAAACTCAGTGAAACCCCGAGAGAGTAATGGCTGGCCGCGGCACGCATTTTTCCGCGCTCGTCCATGAAGTCTCCAGTGGCCGGGAAGGGGGGGCGTGGCGTGCTGGCGGTTGTTGAACCTCCACCGTGACAGTGCTGGCAGAACAATCCTGCCAGTTGGAGATCCAGCGGTCTGGCCAACCCCACACCCGCTTTCCTCAACCCCACTCGCCGGATTGGAGCACGCGTACGGCGTCGTCAAATCCACGAATGGTGATGTGACGCTGCC
>JBBRUM010000025.1:0-16191 GCA_038247815.1 Tepidisphaerales bacterium
CATTTTCGGGTTCGACGAGCTTCGACTCGGGCCACTCCGGTTTCCGCAGTTCCCGGGGATTCCGGCCGCCCTCCAAGCCGCAGGCCACACCGCGATCGTCACCCGTGTGCACCCCACCGCGTCCATCCCACGCCGGGCGGAACAGCTCAAAGCGTCTCTGCTCCGCCAGCTTTCCAACATCCCCGAACCCGCCCAGCCGGTGGTTCTCATCGCCCACTCCCTCGGCGGACTCGACGCCCGATTCATGCTCGCCCACCTCGACATGGCCCGCCACATTTCCGCACTCCTCACCATCTCCACGCCCCACCGGGGGGCGTCGCTGGCTGACCTCTGCCTGCACCACCTCGACTTTCGACTGCGGATTTATCGCGCGATCGAGTCATTGGGCCTCGACCTCGGAGCCGCCCGCGATCTCACCCGCCCGGCGATGGCAAGGTTCAACCGCGACACGCCCGACCATCCCGATGTGCGGTACTTCTCAATCACCTGCGCCGCCCCCCGCTCCGCCATCCGCCCCAAGTTTCGGCTGTCGCACCATCTGATTGAAAAACAAGAAGGCCCGAACGACGGCATGGTCGCGCCGGTGAGTTCGCGGTGGGGCACGCACTTGGCGCACTGGGAGATGGATCACCTGTCGGCGATCAACCGGCGGTCGCCCAACCCGCTGGCGCTACTGCGGGGCAGGGCCGAGAACGATCCAACTATACCGGAGTTGTACCTCCGTGCGGTGCGTGAGATCGCTTACTGAACCTAGCTGTTCTTGTCCGATGCCTTCCCCGCGATCAGGGGGTAAACCACGCCCGCGAGTCCGGCGCCGATCAATGGGGCGACCCAAAACAGCCACAGCTGCCCAACCGCCCAGCCGCCGACGAACACCGCCGGCCCGGTGCTCCGGGCGGGGTTCACCGACAGGTTTGTCACGGGAATCCCGATCAGGTGAATCAGTGTCAGACCCAGCCCAATCGCGATCGGCGCGAAACCGGCAGGGGCACGCTTGTCGGTGGAACCCAAGATGATCAGCAGGAAGAAGAACGTGAGCACGATCTCAGCCAGCAGCGCCGCGACCATCGAGTACTTCCCCGGCGAATGCTCTCCGAACCCGTTGGACGCGAAACCTCCCGCAGTGGAGAACCCGGCTTGCCCGGAGGCGATTACGAACAGCACGCCCGCCCCGGCCAGGCCGCCGAGCACCTGAACCACCATGTACGGCAGCAGTTCCTTTGGGCTAAACCGCCCGGCGACGCACAGCCCCAGTGAAACAGCCGGGTTCAGGTGACAACCGGAGATGTGCCCGATGGCAAACGCCATCGTCATCACCGTCAGCCCGAACGCGAGCGACACACCCACGAAGCCGATCCCGAGATTCAGGGGTGTGGCCCCCTCCATCGCGATGAACTTGGCGGCGAGCACAGCGCTGCCGCAACCTCCGAATACAAGCCAAAAGGTCCCGAAAAACTCCGCAGCCAGTTTGTTTGACAGTTTCATGTTTACCAGCCCTCGAACTCGATCCCGCGTTCACCCCGACGCGACAAGGTCGATGTTCCACGTGGAACATCGACTGAGAGCAAGTATCAAGAAACAAACACCTTCGTCAATCTCTACCAAACCCGTCGGGATTAAGATGACCGAGGTCGCATGATTCGCTGGCGTTGCTTTATACTCCGACGCCCAAGGAGAACGCATGCTCAACTTTGCACTCGTCGGTTGCGGTGGAATGGCCAACTGGCACGCCCAGGAACTTAAAAAAATGGACACCGAAGTCCGCGTGGTGGCGTTGTGCGACACGGTGGCGGCGCAGACCAAGACGTTTAAGGACAAGTACTTTCTCGAAGCCGCCGAATACCTCGATTACGACACGCTGCTGGGCGATGTAACCATGCTCAAGCTCGACGCGGTCGTGTTCGTCACGCCGCACACGCTGCATTACGCCCAAGCAAAGGCCGCGCTGCTGGCGGGACTCAACGTGCTTGTCGAAAAGCCGATGGTCACGAGTTCTCCACACGCCTACGACCTGTGGCAGACGGTGGAGAGCACCGGCAAGCAGCTCGGGATCACGTTTCAAGCGCCATACACAGCCGAGTATCAGTATATCAAGGAACTGCGCGAGACGGGGCGTTTGGGGAAGGTACAAATCGTACAGGGTTGGCTGGCGCAGGGCTGGCTGAAGGGTACGACGGGCACATGGAGGCAAAAGCCGGAGCTATCCGGCGGCGGCCAGATGTACGACTCGGGGTCTCACGTGCTCAACGGGATCATGTGGCTGATGAACGAGCCGGTGGTCGAGGTATCGTGCATTTACGACAAGGTGGGCAGCCCGGTGGACATCAACGGGGTGGCGATCATCAAGTTTCAGTCCGGCGCGTTGGGATCGATAGCGATCGGGGGCAACTCGCCGGGGTGGAACGTGCGGGTGTCGATTCAGACGGACAAAATGCAGGTGATCACCGGGCCGCACGGTGGATTCCTTGAGATCCACGGCGACGCGGCACTGAAGTACCCGCACGTTCCAACCAGCCCCTTGCCCGGGGCGTTCACCCCGCACCGCAATTTCGTCTCGGCGCTGCAGGGCAAGGAGCCCCTGCAGGCGCCCGCGCGGTACGGTGTGCTGCTATCGGCGCTGATGGACGCGTTGTACGAAGCCGCTGAGACGGGCACGGTGGTGAAGGTGAAACCGGTTCCGGACAAGCTTTAGATTGGCAGGTGGGTTCGTGCCCAACTCCTTTGATGATCTTCCGGAGCTCGAGACGCCGAGGTTGCTACTGCGCAAGATTCGGTTGGGGGATGCCGCCGACATTTTGGAGTACGCGTCGGACCCGAACGTGGCGAAGTTTACGTCGTGGGATCATTACGCTTCGCTGGCGGATGCGTATCGGTTTGTGCACTGGGCGATGGGCAGGTATCAGCGGCGGGCGGAGGCGCCGTGGGGGATTGTGCTCAAGGGCGAGGACAAGCTGATCGGCACGATCGGGTTCACCGACCATGCGCCGCTGCATCGGCGGGCGGAGGTGAGTTACGCGATCTCGGCCAAGTACTGGCGGCAGGGGCTGACACCCGAGGCGTTGGATCGGACGGTGCGGTACGGATTCGAGGCGCTTCGACTGAACCGGATCGAGGCGCGGTGCATCCCGGAGAATGTGGCGTCGGCGCGGGTGATGGAGAAGGTGGGGATGGTGTATGAGGGGACGCTGCGGCGGGCGATGCTGGCTAAGGGGCAATATCACGACCTGCAGGTGTTTGCGGTGCTGCGGGACGAATGGAAGCCCTAGGCTTGGGCGGAAGTCCATGTCGCACACGATTGGAATCATTGCGTTTGCCCTGTCGCCGGACCCGCGTGAGGCGGTGCGGATGGCGAAGCGCGGGGGGTTTGCGGGGGTTGAGTTTGACGTGAGCCTGCCGGGTGTTGGCGCGGGAGCGGGCGGGATGTGGTTGCAGGAGTTGGATCGGTCGGGGCAGCGGGAGCTTGTGCGGGTGTTGGCGGCGGTGGATGTGAAGTTGTTGTCGCTGGGGACGTCGGCTGGGCGGAGTGGGTTTTCGGTGGGGGCGGATGTGGATCGGGCGCTGGGGCACTTGGACAAGTCGTTGAAGGTGGCGGCGGATTTGGGGCGGACTTCCGGGGCGGCGTTGCCGTTGTGCGTGGACATCGGGCCGTTACCGCCGCCGCCCGTCGTTATCGCACCGCCGCCGAAGGCGGTTGACACGTCGCTGTTGGGGAGGCTGATCATGCCCGAGCCCTCCCTGCCGGTGGGGCCGGTGTTGCCGGAGGTTCCACCCGACGTGGCGTTCGAGTCGCAGTTGGACGCGGCGATGCGGGCGCTGGGGCGGATGGCGGATCGGTACTCGGTGCGGGTGGCGCTGCGGTCGGAGTTGGGGTCGTTGCCGTCGTTGCATCGGGCGATGTCGGCTGCGGAGTGTCCGATGTTTGCGTTGGAGTTGGATCCGGTGGCGGTGCTTCGTGAGTCGAAGTGGACGATGGAGACGTGCCTGCGGGAGTTTGCCGGGCGGGTGGGGCATGTGCGGGCGCGGGACGGGTTGCGGGGCTCGGGCGGTCGCACTCAGTCGGCGGCGATCGGGCGGGGGCACACGAACTGGTCGGAGCTGATTCGTTTGCTGGATGACGCGAACTTCGAGGGGGCGATCGTGGTGGACCCGATGGAGCACCGGGATCGTGCGGGGGCGGGGGCGGAAGCGTTGGAGTACCTGCGTGGGTTGCGGGGGTGCTTTGAGGGCGAGGGCTTTGGGGGGGACACGCCCGGTGAGGCGGGCACGCCGGGGGACCGGGGACAGTTGGTTGGGGGTGGGGCGTCAGTCCCAGGCGATGATGATTCCGGTGGCGTCGTCGGCGAGTTGGTCTGTGCCGGCGTAGGCGATGACGGCGTCGAAGAGGGACTTGAGGTCGTCGCCGCCGGCGGTGCCGTGGCGTTTGGCGAGGGACTTGCGGATGCCGGCCATTCCGAACTGGTCGCGGACGGGCTTGCCGGCTGAATCGACGGTGAGGCCGAACTGTTCGACGAATCCGTCGGAGACGATGATGGCGCGGGTGCCCTGTTTGAGCTCGACGGTTTCAGCCGTGTAGGGCCAGTCGCCGTCGATACCGACGGGGAGTCCTCCGCCGGCGTCGAGGCTGGTGTAGGTGCCGTCGGCGTGTTGGAGGGCGGCCCAGCCGTGGCCGCAGTCGACGTAGGAGAGTGTTCGGGCTTGGAGGTCGAAGACGCCGACCCAGAGCGTGACAAACCGGGAGTCTGGGCGGCGGGGGTGGAGGAAGCGGGTGAGCATCCTGGCGGCGGTGGCGACGTCGTGTCCGGATTCGAGTAGCGAGTGCAGGAACCCGAAGCTGGCGGTCATAAGGACCGATGCGGGGATGCCCTTGCCGGTGACGTCGCCGAGGGCGACGGCGAGCTTGTGTTCGCCGGCTGCGACGACGTCGAAGAAGTCGCCGCCGAGGAGCTGACCGGGTCGCGACTCGCCGAAGTAGGTGAAGGCCCCTACTTGGCCCTGTCGGGGGGGGAGGATGAGGCGCTGGGCTTCGGCGGCGGCGACCTCGTCGTTTTGGCGTTGCCGCTCGCGGTCGATCATGTCGATGCGTTTGAGGTTGGCGAGGGCGAGCGAGCCGATGCGGGCGAGGGCCATGACGAAACCGGCTGCGTTGGACTGGGTTTTGGTTCCACTGTTGCTTCCAGCGCGAGCGTCGAGGTATAGCAGGGCCGCGACGTCGCGCTCGCCGGCGGGGGACGAGCCGTCGCCGATCATGAGCGGGGCGCAGATGGCGGCGGAGATTTTCATCTGCATCACCGACTCGCCGATGTTTCCGCTCATGGAATCGACACGGAGCTCGGCGACCTGACCCTGCCGCGCCCGGGCGACGAGGGATCGTGAGTAGAGCTGCTGTTCGGTGGTTCCCGTCGCCTGGCGGACGGAAATGGGCTCGACCCTGCCGCTGAAGTCTACGACCTTGAGCACGGCGGCGTTGGTGAGCCCCGTGCCGCGGAGCGCGACGTCGATGAGCGTGTCGGCCAGCTCTTTCTCGGTGCGGGCGGCGTGGATTTGCTCGGTGCTTTCGGCAAGCAGATCGATCATCCCTCCGCCGAGCTGTCGGGCGGAGACGTCGTCGACGGCTCGGACGTCGGTGGAGATGGCGGTGTCGTCGGCGAGGTCCTGACCGCGACCGCGCGGAGCAATGGTGGAAAAGCCGAACGTCCAAGGTGCGACGCGGATCGTGTCGCCGTCGCGAAGCTGAAGCTCCTGGCCGAGCTGCAGGCGAATACCATTGACAAACGTGCCCCACTTGCTGGCGTCGGTGATCGTCCAGAGGCCGGCTGTGCAGGCCAGGCGACAGTGTGCCCGACTGACTTTTTCGGCGCTGATGGGGAGCTTGAGCTGCGCCGCGTCACCACGACCCATGACCAGCCCGCCTGCGGAGTCGACCATGTGCAAGGTTTCGATTGGGGGGCCGGCGACGGGGATGAGCCAGGCCTCGCCCTCAATGGAGGGGGACAACCCGACTTCGCCTTGTGCAATGAGTCCGCTCATGGGCTGGGGCAAACATACACGAAAGTCGCGTTTTCGGTGGGTGCAAAATCTTCTATGGGGTGGGGGTCAGTGGGAAGCGCGGCGGAGTTCCCGGTAATAGAGCAGCAAAACGGCCGGGCCGAACAGCCAGAGGGCGGCTGTCAGACCGAAGACGAGGCCCGTGTAGCTTCCCCTGGCGCAATAACAGTCGCCGGATTTCGTCGCCTGCACGGGCGCAGCGGCCAGCACATTCAGCACAGAACCCGCAAGTACCCAGCGGAGCACTTTTGAAACGGCGGTGCGGTGGTCCACAGTGCGAAAGTACCCGGCGAGAATCGTGGTCCAAAACATCCAGACAACGGCCATGACCACCCAGAGCGCGCGGAAGTCTTGGACCACCTCGGGGTAGCCGGTGCCGCGGATGACATCGTGGGTGCTCAAGCGGGACCAGTGGCCGCCGACCTCGAGGATCGTGGCGAGCAGGCCGATGGAGAGGAGCGTCGCGACGAAGGCCCCGCCGAGGGCGGCGAACTTTGCGGGTTTGGCGTCGGGGGAAACGCGGGGTCGCCACGAACCGGCGGGGCAGAGCAAGACCCACTGGCCGAGGAGGACGACGCCGAGGTAGACCGTGCCCAGTGCCCAGTAGCGCGGGCCGAAGTCGGGATCCGCGATGGCGTACCAGACGGGGCGGTCGCTGACGTAGTTGACCGGGGCGAAAGGCGTGCCGAAGAGGCCCACGAGTTCGGGCAAGCCGAAGGTGGCGAACAGCGGGGGCCAATAAACGAACATCAACCCGAGGAGGGTGAAGATGACGCCCGCCGCGAGAATCGCGCCGCGGACTCGGGCGGCGGTGCGGCGGCCGGTGGGGAGGGTGGCGTATTCGAGCGGGGTGGCCATGTCGGTGGAGATGGTAGGTGCACACCGAGGTGTGGCGTGAGGGGGGCCAAGGGTCGGAGGAACCGGGAAAACGGCTGGCGGCACTACACGCGGGGGGCTTGGAGGTCACGTACCCGCGCGAGATGCAACAAGGGAGCGAGGGAGTATGGCGATGTCGAAGGGACCGGTGATCTTGCTTACTCTCTTTTTGCATTTTTCATTGCACTGGGAAGGTTGCGAGCGCAAGGGTGGGGGCGTGACACCTCGCCCGACGTCGGCTCCGGCGACCCAACCGGCGCGTCCGCCGTTCGTGGAGGACCTGCTGTTCGTCCCGGTGACAGTGGGCGGCGCGGAGGCGGGAATGTGGCTGATCGACACGGGGGCGACGACGAGCGTTGTGGGCGCAAGTTCGCCGGCGGCGGCGAGGATCGCCACCTTGCCGATGCAGGCGAACGCGACGGCGCCGTCGGGGGTGGCGAAGGTGCGAATGGGGGTGGCGTCGGACGTGCGGTTTTTGAACCGGGTGGTGGAAGAGCTGGCAGTGATTGAGCTGGACCTGCGTCCGGCGGCGGCGATGATGCGAAGGGCGTTTGACGGGGTGCTGGGGGTGAACGCGCTGGGTTCGGTGTACCGGTTGGACTTTCCGAACGGGAGGTTTTTGCCCGGGCCGTTTGCAGAGGGGACGGAGGGGGTGCTGAGCTTCGACTGGGCCGGCGGTGCCGAGCGACCGACGGTGCTGGGGCGGATCAACGGGAAAGAGGCCCGACTGACGGTCGATTCGGGGAAGAACCGGGTGTTGAACGTGAACCGGGCGTGGCTGGAGGAAAACAACATCGCTTTCGAGGAGAGCAAGGCTGGCTTGGGGTTAGACGCGGCGGGGGTGGGCAGGCAGTCGCGGACGAAGGTGGCGTCGCTGGAGGCGCTGGGTCGGACGCGGGCGGAAGTGGTGGCGATTCTCGGCGAGCGGCCGTCGGGCGGCAGCGACGGGCTGATCGGCGTGGGATTGCTGCGGGATGCGGTGATCGAGATCAACACCGGCGCGCGGACGATCCGGGTGCTGTGGGTGCGGTAGGCGGGGCTGTCAGGCGCCGTGGATCAGGGTAATGGCGACTTCACGGAAGCCGCAGCGCTGGAAGAGTCCGCGGGCGGGGCCGTTTAGCCAGGCGGCTTCGCAGCGGACTTGGGTGACGCCGAGGTCGCGGAAGGCTTCGACGGTGAGGGTGACGAGTTGTCGGGCGGCGCCTTCGTTGCGGTAGTCTGGCTGGACGAAGAGCTCGTGGAGGAAGCCGTAGTCGCGGGTGAGGTAGACGGGGATTTCGGTTTCGGTGGTGGCGACGATGAACCCGGCGAGGACGGCTGGGGCGGGGGCGTCAGTTTCGACCTCGGCGACGAAGAGCACTGAGCGGGGGTCGGTGGCACGGGCGGCAAGCCAGCGGGCGTAGCCCTTTTCGAAGTCGGGTCGGGGGGCGAACTTGGCGGCGTCCCACTCGGCGTGCAGGGCGTATTGGGCGACCACCATGGGGATCAGCGCGGGGACGTCGGCTGCGGTGCCGCGGCGGAAGTGCAGGGCCATGGGGTTGCCTGGGGGGTTGGGGGGGGGATTGGAGGGTTTGAGGGAGGTGGACCTCTATGGGGCGGGGTTGGTCGTCGCTGGAGCAGTCGACTGGGTGGACGGGGTGAGGCCGGCGGGGTCACTGAGCTTGAGGCGCGTCACCCTCCACCCCTCGGGGAGCTCGATGAAGCCCATTTCGATATCCTGCACGCCGTTGGCGAAGACTGCGCGGGCCTTGAACGCGAACTCGCGGACGCCCGGCTTGGGCGTGGTGGGGATGGGCTTGAAGTCGGTCACCGATTGGTAGGCTCCGAGCGTGCGGATGCGGTCGACGAGGCCCGGGAGCTCGTCGGGGTTGAACGGGGGTGTGGTGAATTTGGCTGCGCCGGCGAAGTCGTTGAGTTGGAGTTTCTCGGAGAAGGCGATGCCCTGCATGATGGGCATGCCAAAGCGGGCGTAGACGACGAAGGTGCCATAGCCCCAAAGCAGGACGCCGAGAACGCCGAGGACAATGCCGATGGCTGCGAGCGGGGTACCCTTGCGGTTCGGCCGCGAGGCGGTGAACAACCCGATGACGCCCAAAAGCACTGCAATGGCCGAGGGGATAAACGGGATGCAAAACAGGAGCGAGACGAACAGCGCCGCGATCGCAACGCCCGAGGTCTTCCTGGGCTGGATCATCTCAGAGGGAAAGCCGTGTCCGGGAGGGGGCGGTGCGTAGGTCATGGGGCAGATTCTATCTGGGCGGCCGGGTGGGGCAAACACGCGGCACGGGGGATGGGCGGGGGTTGGGGGCTTCTATTCCATTACCACAAACCGCGACTTGATCTGCTGTTTGACGTAGGTGCGGGTGATGTCCAGCGTGCCGGCGTCGGCGGTGTCGGCTGGGCGGCCGTGCACGGTCAGCCAGCGCTGGGACCGCTCGAAGAACTCGTCGAATCCGGCGGGCGACATCTGGGCGGCGAAGTAGGTGTCGCGGCGGAGGGGCATCAGCCGGCAGATCGGCTCGCCACGGTGGATCGTGATCTTCTTCTCCCGGTCGTCCAGCTCGAGCACCGCGTGCCACGGGTAGCTCGCGGGGTACCAATCCGTGTCGATCACAGCCGTCATCGCCGTCCAAGGTCGCCGGGCGTGCAGGGGTACGTCCGTCATCATCAGTAGCTCGTTGGGGTCGGTCTTGAGGAACAGAAACGTGCTAAGCTTCACCTGATGCCGAATCTGGGCGTGGACGTTGTCGGTGATGACGTGGGGGATCTTCTGGCCCTTTTCCCAGAACCAGGCGTATTGCTGGCTAAGCGGCTTGCCGGAGGCGTCAGAGTCAGGGGGGGTGTCGGGCGGTGCATAATCAAAGTCGGAGGCGATGGTAAGTGGCTCTTCCGCCTCCCATGTCCCGTCGCGGCGCTTGCGGAAGGTGACGTCGAAGTTGGCCAGCACATCCCAGCCAAAGCTGTTCGCCGCCCGCAACGGCGGACACTCCTCCGGCCGACCCTTCCCCGCCCCGGGCTTGCCGTAAACGTCCTTCGCGGGGACGGGGTCGAAGAGATCCTGCCGGAACTTGAAATAGTGCAACATGGTCCAAAGGTTGTACCCGCCACAGCCACCGCCAGACAGCCGCCACCCGCCCACTCCCCGACCCAAACCACCACCTACTCCGCCCGTTGCACCCCCGGACTTGCCCACCGTGACTGCGGTTCCTATTCTGTTCTTCCCCCGACGTCCTAGCGGGGGTTTTTCTGCGAATTGCGGCCCTGTCGTCTAGAGGCCTAGGACACCACCCTTTCACGGTGGCTACAGGGGTTCGAATCCCCTCAGGGTCACTGCGGTCGAGCCGACCGCAAAAAATCGAACCACCCGGGAAGGCGCTTTCGCCCAAGCCGGGTGGTTCTTTTTTATCCTCCCCCCGCGGCCACTAAATCCGTTCCGGCCCGACGAGGTCTTCGTATGTTTCGCGGCGGCGGATCAGGCGGCAAGTGTCGCCTTCGACGAGGATCTCGGGGGCGCGGGGGCGGTTGTTGTAGTTGCTGCTCATCGAAAACCCGTATGCCCCGGCTGTGAAGACGGCCATGAGGTCGCCCCGCTCGACGTGGGGCAGGGTGCGGTCTTTGGCGAGGTAGTCGCCGGATTCGCATAGGGGTCCGACGACGTCGACCACCTCGCCACCGCCTTCGGGGATGGTCTTGCGACTACGGCCGAGTTCGGGAACGTCGGCTGGATTGCGGGGGCGGGTCGGCCAGATGTGGTGGTAGCTCTCGTAGAGCGTGGGCCGCATGAGGTCGTTCATTCCCGCGTCGACGATGACGAACTTCTTCTCGCCGCCCTGCTTGCGGTACAGCGTGCGCGAAAGCAGGATCCCCGCGTTGCCCGCGATGTACCTGCCGGGTTCGAGGGCGATCCGATACGGCTTGCCGATGAGCATCGGGAGCAGCGCTTTGGCGTGTTCCGTCACCGGCAGCGCCTGCTCGGGGTGCTCGTAGTTCACGGCGAACCCGCCGCCGAGGTCCAGCCACTCGATCCGGTGCCCGCGGGCGGTGAGCGTGTCGATCGTCGCCGTGACCTTCTTGAGCGCCTCGACGTACGGTTCGATCGTGTACACCGGCGAACCGATGTGCATGTGCAGCCCGCCGAGACGAAGGTTCTTGAGGTCCTTGTATCGCTCGAACACCCGCTCGGCCCGCTCGAGGTCGACGCCGAACTTGCTCTCCTTCTTACCCGTGGTCGTCTTGGCGTGCGTCTTGGGGTCGACGTCGGGGTTCACCCGCAGCGCGCCCACGGCCTTCTTTCCCAGATGCGCAGCCACGCGGTCGACGTTCTCCAACTCCTCTTCGGACTCGATGTTGAACGCCGCGATGCCGGCTTTGAGGGCCTCGGCGATTTCGAGGTCGGTCTTGCCGACGCCGGCGTAGATGATTTTGGCCGGGTCGCCGCCGGCTTCGAGGGCGCGGAACAGCTCGCCCCCACTGGTGACGTCGAACCCGCAGCCGGCTTGGGCGAGCACGCGGCAAATGTGCAAATTCCCCAAGCTCTTGATCGAAAAACAGATCGTCGGCGAGACGGGCGCGAACGCAGTTTGAATCTGGTGAAAGTGGTGCAGCAGCGTCGCCCGCGAGTAGACGTACGCCGGGGTACCGAACTGTTCCGCGATCCGCGCAGCCGGCACATCCTCGCAGTACAGCTCGCCGTTTCGATAGGTAAAGTAGTCCATTTTCCCTGAAAATTCCGTGTGAAAGCCCCATGGTCCACCGGCATCGTCGTGCGACGAACGCCAGCCAAATCGGAGGGCAACTATAGCCCGACACACGCACCCCGACACCCTGGAAACGTCAGCCCGCGCGTCAGGGGGTTTGGGTAACGTGGGGAAACTAGAAGTACTCCCCGCAAAACGGCTTCCTGCCCATGCCCAGCCACCGCAGCACCCCCGGCTCGCCCTCCGCCAACCCAAACCGCACCGCATCCGCCGCCGGCAAATCCCCACTGACAATGCTCGCGTAAACCTTGTCCGTGCACACAAACCCCGGCGTCTCAGCCGACACCGCACACCCTCCCCGCCCCCCCTCCACCGTCAACCGAAACCGCGACTCATGCCCCTCCGACTCCCGCACCGACACCACCACACTCCCCCGCACCTCCGCCCGCCACACGATCTCTTCGAGAAACCGTTTGTGGTCCAGCACACGCATCTGCATCCGCGTGTTCACCGTCAGCAGCGGCGTCGCATGCGACACCGGCCGGTGCGGCACCTGACTCTCCCGCAACATCCGGTTCACCGGGTAATCCACCGGCGTCGTGATCTTCGCCATCGCGTACTGGTCCTTCAGGCTGCCCAGCAAGCCAAGCAAGTTGCGAAAGTCCGGAATCGACGCCGTGCCCCAGTCCCACGCCTTGGCCACCCCCGCGCCGTCCTCCCACTCGGTAACGAGCATGACCCACCCCCGCGCATTTGCCGCCCCATCGATGTCCACAAACACAAACCCGCCCGTCCCCGGCCCCTCGTCCATGCGGCCAATGAGGTTTGCCCACTCGCCATCCGTCCGCTCGTGGTCGCACTGCCCGCCTTGGGCGATCTCCTGTCGCAGTCGCTTGAGCGCCGGCAACATTGCCGGGTCAAAAGGCCGGTAGTTCGTCTCGCCCCCCCCAGCCGGCAACACCGCCATCGGAATCGTCCACCGCGCCTGCCGCTCGACAATCCCATACCCGAAGTGCTCGTAATAGCTCGCCCGAAACGGCATGAGCGTCGTAAGCACATCGCCACGATCGCGCCCCCGCCGCACGGTGTGCTCCATCACCACCGTCGCCACCCCCTTCTCGCCGCCCCCCCCCCCGCTTCCCCCGCCGCCGCCGCCCTTCCGCCGCTCCGTGCGAATCGTCCCCACATACGCCACGCCATTACACGCAAACCCCGCCCCGTGCAGGTGCGCCCTCATGCTCAGCGACGTCGCCGTTCCCACCGCACGCCCGTCGCGCTCGACGAGCAGAAAGTCGCCATCCTTCGCCCGGTCGTCCTCCCGCACGGACTCCACGAATTCCGCAAGTTGCGCGTTGACGGGGGCATAACAGTGCATGCGCACCCAGCCCACCAAGTCGGCTTCGCTTCGACCAGTCCAACGATGAGAAAGCGCCATTCAGGCAGTCTACCCACCCGGCCCACGCGCACAACTCACTCCCCCCGCCGCCCCTATTTCCGCCGCCACTCCGTCTCTCCGGCGCGGTCCTCCAGCGTCACGCCCGCGCCTTCCAAGCCCTTGCGGATCTGGTCGGCGACGGCGTAGTTCTTGTTCTTCCTCGCGTCGGCCCGCAGCTCGATGATCAGCGACATCAGCCTCCCCACAAGTTCATCGTCCCCGCCCGGTTTCCCAGCCGCGAACTGGAACAGCCCCAGCACCGTCCGTCCCCACCCGCGCACGAACGCCGTCGCCGCCACCAGCTCACCCGTCTCCGGCGCCTTGTTCAGCTCCGACGCCATCTGGTGCAGCGCCGCAATCGCCCCGGCTGTGTTGAAGTCGTCGTCCATCGCGGCCACGAACTCCGCCCCCAAGCCGATCAACCTCGCTTGCATCGGTACCGCCGCATCCAGCGCCACCTTCACATCCCCCGCCACCGCCTGCCCACCGTTGACCCGATCCCCCCGCTCCAGCGCCCGCGCCAGCGAAGCGTACCCCTTCGCCGCGTCCGACAGCGACTTCTCGGTAAACTCAATCGGCGACCTGTAGTGCGTCGAAAGCAAAAAGTACCGCATCGCCTCCGGCCCGTGCGTCGTCAGCAGCTCCCGGGCGCTCACCACGTTCCCGATCGAGCCCGACATCTTCTCGTCCGCCCACTCGCCCGACGCCAGCTTGGTCTTGATCCGCGTCAGCCCGTTGTGCATCCAGTACCGCGCCAGCACCTTCCCCGATGCGCACTCCGACTGCGCAATCTCGTTCTCGTGGTGCGGAAAGAGCAGGTCCATCCCCCCGCCATGGATGTCAAAGCTTTCGCCCAGCAGCTTCATCGCCATCGCCGAGCACTCGATGTGCCACCCCGGCCGGCCCCTGCCCCACGGCGCGTCCCACCCCGGCTCGCCCGCCTTCGCCGACTTCCACAGCGCAAAGTCCGCCGGGTTCCTTTTGCCCTTTCCTTCGAGGTCCCGCAGACCGACTTCCTGGTCGTCGAGCTTGCGCCTCGAAAGTCGTCCATAGTCCTCGTCTTTGCTCACGTCAAAATATAGATTCCCGCCCACCGCATACGCAAACCCCTTCTCCATCAGCGTCGCGCACATCTCCACGATCCCCGAAATGTGGTCCGTCGCCCTCGGAAAATGGTCCACCTGGTCCACACCCATGTCCCGCAGCACCTCCAGATACTCCGCCGAGTATTTCCGCGCCAGCTCCTCCACCGTCGCCCCCAGCCGCACCGACGCCTCGATCAGCTTGTCCTCCACATCCGTGATGTTCACGACCCACGTCACCCGAAACCCCTTGAACACCAGATATCGCTTCACCACGTCAAAAATCACCGGCCCGACCATGTGACCAATGTGGGGCGACTTGTACACCGTCGGCCCGCACAGATAAATCCCCACCTCGCCCGGTCGAACGGTCTGAAACTGTTCCTTCGTCTTCGTCAGCGTCGAGTAAACCCTCAAACTCATAAGTCCCGCATCCTAGCCCGCCCGCCCCGCTTCGGAGAAACCCTGTTGCCCGGACCTACACGGACAAGAGAAGCACGCCCTCGGCCATCGCCACCCAACACCCCCCACACCACCCCTTGCGACCCTACCACCGTCCCCCTCTGCAAGTCCGTCCAACTCCGTGCCAGTCCGAGCCACTTCTCTCTGTCCGTTGCTTTACGTGCCCGCCCGTAGCCTCCTTTCCTTACGCCCTTTCCACCAGCACCACCACCGTCGCGGCAATCGCCTCTCCCCGCCCGATCGCGTCGCACCCCTCGTTCGTCCCCGCCTTGACGTTTACCGCCCCGGCTTCCACGCCCAGCCATTCCACCAGTCGGCCCGCGATCACCGGCTTGAACCGTCCGATCTTCGGCTTCTCCGCCAGGATCAGCACATCCACATTCCCCACCCGCCACCCCGCCGCCCGCACCCGCCCCAGCGCCTCGTCCAAAAATACCCGCGACGCCGCCCCCTTCCACCGCGCGTCCGTGTTCGCAAACGCATCGCCAATGTCCCCCCCGCCGATCGTCCCCAGCAGCGCATCCACCAGCGCGTGAATCACCACATCCCCGTCCGAATGCGCCACCGGCGAAATCCCCTCCGCCACCTCCACGCCCCCAAGCAAAAGCTTCCCACCGGCTTGCAGCCGGTGCAGGTCGTGCCCATATCCCACTCGAAAACCCATCGCCATGCTCCTTCCCGCCCCGGCCCCCAACCCCGCCCCCCCACCCCAAATCCCTACTCCTCGATCCCATATTCCTTGATCTTCCGATACAGCGTCCGCTCGCCGATCCCCAGCATCTTCGCCGTCAGCTCGCGGTTCCCGCTGTTCAGTCGTAGCGTCCGCAGGATCGACTCCTTCTCCAACTGGTCCAGCGGAATCCCCGCTATCGAGTCAAACCCCCCGCCCATCACCGACGCCGCCCCCCCGCTTCCACCGCCCCCCGTCGCAACCGGCGCGATCTCCACCGGCAAGACGTCCACCCCGATCTCCTTGCCCCCCGAAAGCACCACCATGTTTTCCACCACGTTCCGCAACTGCCGCACGTTCCCCGGCCAGTGGTAACTCATCAGCTTCTGCTGCGCCTCGGGCACAATCCCGTCAATCTCCTTCCCGTACTTCGCAGCCGACGTGTTCATGAAATGATGGATCAAAAGCGGTATGTCGTCCCGCCTCTCCCGCAGCGGCGGAATCAAAATCGTCACACCCTTGATCCGGAAAAAGAGGTCCTCCCGAAACTGCTTCTCAGCCACCATCTCGTCCAGCTTCCGATTCGTCGCGCTGATCAGTCGCACGTCCACCCGCAGCGGGTCGTTGCTCCCCAGTCGCACCACCTCCCCGTTTTCCAGCACGCGCAGAAGCTTGGCTTGCATCGCGCCGGGCATGTCGCCGACCTCGTCGAGAAACAGAGTGCCCTTGTCGGCGTGCTCGAACCGCCCCTCGCGGTCGGTCTGCGCCCCGGTGAACGCCCCGCGAACGTGCCCGAACAGTTCGTCCTCCAGGATGCTCTCGCTCAGCCCGGCGCAGTTCAGCGTCACCAGTCTTTTCGTCCGCCGCCGCGAGTTGTTGTGGATCGCCCGCGCAATCAGCTCCTTCCCCGTCCCGCTCTCCCCC
>JBBRUM010000026.1:0-16106 GCA_038247815.1 Tepidisphaerales bacterium
AATGGTGGCGGGGCTCGAGGAAATTTCGGGGGGGACGATCAAGATTGGCGGGCGTGTGGTGAACGACACCCCGCCGAAGGACCGTGACATTGCGATGGTGTTTCAGAACTACGCGCTGTATCCGCACATGTCGGTGTACAACAATATGGCGTTTGGGCTGAAGCTGCGGAAGATGCCAAAGGCGGAGATCAACCGGCGGGTGATGGAGGCGGCGAAGATTCTCGATATCGAGCATTTGCTAGAGCGTAAGCCGAAGGCGTTGTCTGGCGGTCAGCGGCAGCGGGTCGCGGTCGGTCGGGCGATCGTGCGGGAACCGGCTGCGTTTTTGTACGATGAGCCGCTGAGCAACCTTGACGCGAAGTTGCGTGTGACGACGCGGGCGGAACTAAAGCGGCTGCACCAGCGGCTAAAGACGACGACGATCTATGTGACGCACGACCAAGAAGAGGCGATGACGCTGGGGGACCGGATTGTGTGCATGCGTGATGGTCGGATTCAGCAGGCGGACACGCCACTGGAGACGTATTACAGGCCGACGAACCGTTTTGTGGCGGGGTTTATTGGCATGCCGCCGATGAACTTTTTTGACGGTTCGTTGTCGCTGGGTGGGGGCAAGATTTCGTTTACCGAGGGTCGGATGGCGGGGTCGAGTCAGTCTGGCGATGAGATGGGCAGGGGAGAATTGACCCTTCCGGCGGGCGGGTTTACCATTGACCTTCCTGATCGCCTGCGTGAGCGGATCGGCGGATCGGTCGGAAAGCACGTAGTGTTGGGCGTGCGTCCGGAAGATTTGTCGTTCGCGGCGCGTGGGAGTGAGAGTGCCCAGATATCGGTTAGACTCAAAGTGGTCGAGCCGCTGGGCAGGGAGATGGACGTGTATATGGCGACGGCGTTGAGAGACGACGTTGTGGCGCGGGTTGAGGCTCCGTCGTTGGGCGCGGATCGCGGGATGGTGATGGACAGTAAGGTGGAAGCATATATTGATCTTCGGAAGATTCATGTTTTCGAGCCGGGACCGACGGGAAAAAATATGAGCCTGGCACAAGAGAAATCTCATGCGCTTATCTAGTGCATGTGAACTGGTTTTGGGAGATTTTGCGGCATCTGCTTCGGCGGATGGCTGCACGATTTTCATCGGCAGGGACCCCGGCGTGGGGGCCCTCCGACGCTTTGCACGACTTTGTCGGCTACCATACGTGGCGGCCGGTGGAGGAGAGGACTAAGCGTCGAGAGCTGCTTTTTGGGGTCGGCCGTTTTGGCTGACCCTCGATGGCAAGGCCGACCCGACACGCGGGACGGCCTTTTTTTGTTGGATTCGGAAGTACAATTTAAACATCTCAACATCCTGACAACCACATAGCGACAGCAACTGAGGAAGTAATCATGCCCAACCCCGAACTGATTCGAATAGTCGATGGGATCGCCCGCGACAAGAACATTGAGAAGGAGCAGGTCTACGTCGACGTGGAGCAGGCGATCGCGTCTGCGCTGCGGAAGCAGTTTAACACGGAAGACACGGCTGAGTTTTCGGTGACGTTGGACCGCGCGTCGGGGGATATTTCGGTGGCGCGGGGCGGGGAAGTGATTCCGTTGAGCAAGTTGGGTCGGATCGCGGCGCAGACGGCGAAGCAGGTGATGATTCAGCTGATCCGTCAAGACGAGCGTGGGAGCATCTACGAGGAGTACAAGGACCGTGTGGGCACGATTGTGACGGGAACGATTGCGCGGTTCGAGGGGCCGGCGATGATCGTGACGCTGGCGCGGAACGTGGAAGCCATCATGCCCAGGTCGGAGCAGATCCCCGGCGAGAACCACGAAGCCAACGAGAGGATCCAGGCGCTGATCCTCGAGGTTCGCGACACGCCGAGCGCGGTCAAGATCATTTTGTCGCGGTCGCACCCGGAACTGATCAAACGGCTGTTCGAGCGGGAAGTACCCGAGGTGGGCGAGCGGACGATTGAAATCAAGGCGCTGGCGCGGGAAGCCGGGCACCGGACGAAGATCGCGGTGGCGTCGATCGACACGAAAGTCGATGCCGTCGGGGCGTGCGTGGGGGTGCGCGGGAGTCGGATCAAGAATATTGTTGATGAGCTGGGCGGGGAGAAGATCGACATCGTGCGGTGGAACGAGTCGTCGCAGGTGTTGATTCAGAACGCCCTCAAGCCGGCTGAGGTGGCGGAGGTGGCGTTGTGCTTTGAGCTGGGTCGGGCGACGGTGGTGGTCAATGACGACCAGTTGTCGCTGGCGATTGGTAAGCGGGGTCAGAACGTGCGACTGGCTGCGAGGTTGACGGGGTGGGACGTGGACATCTTGACTCCGCCGGAGTTTCAGTTGGGTGTGAAGCGTTTGGACGCGGCGGTCAAGCGGGTGGAGGGGGTGACTCAGGAGCACGTGGACAAGATGGTCGTGCTGGGGCTGATTGACGTGAGGGACATTGAAGAGGTGGGGATCGATCCGCTGATGGAGGAGCTGGGGCTGTCGGAGGAGACGGCTGAGAAGGTGGTTGAGATTTGCAGTTCCGAGGCGAAGGTTGTCGCTGCCGAAGCGGAAGCGAAGAAGGTGGCGGACAACGCCGCCCGGATCGCGGCTGCCAAGTCTGGTGGAGGGATGGGGCTGAAGTTGGATGCGGCGTCGAAGAGCTTTTTCGGGTTTGACAAGCCCGCCGAGCCTGCGGTTGCGGCACCGGTGGCGGTGGTTGAGGCGGCAGGCGAGGTTGCGGGCGAGGTTGTGGGAGCGACCGAGGTCGTAGCCGATGGTGAAGCGAAGGTCGAAGGGGGAACGGTGTAGGGTTGTTGGGGATGGGGAGCGTATCGAGGTGGGTAGCAAGTTTCGTTCTTAACGGAGTTTTAGTTTGGCCAAGGGCATTCGAGTTAATCAGCTGGCGAAGGAACTGGGCGTCGAAAGCAAGGCGATCCTGAAGAAGCTTCACGACGAAGACATTCCCAACGTTCCGAACCACATGAGTCTGTTGTCGATCGGGCTCGCGGAGACGGTGCGCGAGTGGGTCAAGTCGGGTGAAATTGCGCCCGGGGAGGGCATGGCGGAGACGGCGGAAGCGCCGTCGAAGGCCAAGTCTGCGCGTAAGAAAAAGAGCGCAGGCGGGGACAGTGGCGAGGGATCGGTCGATGTAGCGGTGCAGACTATCCCCGAGGCGTCCGCCGAGTATTCGGCGGAAGGTTCGACCGAATATTACGGCGAGCAGGCGGAAGAGCCTGGCGACGGCGGGGAGATCGTCGCGTTGGACACGCCGCAGGATTACGACGTCGAACCCCAAGAGGGGTTGCAGGACGAGACACAGGCCGGGGCCCTTGCCGACGGCGGCGACTCAACGGCCGACGCGATTGAGGTGGGTTCGAGCGACAACACGACTGACAGCCGAACCGGCGACCAGTCGAGCGACGCGACGGTGGGCGATGTGAGCGTGGGTGGCACGGAAACCTCGGGCGGACTGACGGCGGGCGGGCAGACGGTGACGGGGTCGGTTGCGACAGGGGCGACGCCAACGGGGGCGGTGCGCTCGTCGGCGGGCGGGGCCGGTGCGCCGAAGTTTGTGGCCAAGCCGACGGTGAGCATGCGGCCGGTGTCTGGCGTTCCGTTTCAGCCGGCACAGGCGAAGGTGATGGGGCCGAGGGTGATCAAGGACCAGTCGCCGGTTGCGGTTCCGCGTCCGGCACGGTTCGGGCAGAAGGTTCCGGGTCCGCCGCAGAAGACACCAGTCAAGCCGGTGGTTCCGGTGGCCAAGGCGGCAGCGCCGGTGGTGAAGGCTCCGGTCGTGACTGCGCCGCCGATTGCGGCGCCGAGCGCGCCGGCGGTCAAACCGGTGGCTCCGGTTGCGCCCACGGGGATCAAGGGACCGGGGACTGTCGCAGGTGGGGCGAACCTGCCGCCGGGTCCTATCCAGCGGAACAGACTTGCGGCTGACGGATCGGTGATCCGACAGGAACAGCGTCCGACGGTGTCGCTGAACAATCCTTCGTCGGTCAAGCCGGCTGCGGCCAAGCCCATGGTTAGGGCCCCGCAGTTGCTCGTGCCGGAGAAGGCGCAGTTGCAGGGTCCGCGCGTGGTTCGGATTGAGAAGCCCGAGCCGGTGGCGGCTCCGCGTCCGCGTGGTCCTGTGCGTCCGAATGATCCGCCGGCGTTTGCGGCGGCGCGTCCGGGCGTGGGTCGTGGTGTGAAGACGACGACGACCGAGGACGAAGAATCAGATGCAAAGAAGGCGGCCGCGAAGGGCCGTTTGTCGCTCTCGGCGCGTCGGCGCGGGCTGGATGGGCGTCGCGGCGAGGCCGAGGAACGACTGAAGGAGTTCACCGAAGCCGACTTGATTGCGCGGAAGGACATGCTCAACGCGGCGGCTGCGACGCGGGCGGGCATGGAGAGCCACCTCAAGAAATCCGAGGCGCGTGGCACGCACCCGACGGCGAAAACGGCCGTGCAGCGCGGCGGCGTGGTCGAGGTGGAAGAACCGATCACTCCGCGGACGCTGAGCATGGCGCTGGGCGTGAAGACCAACGATCTGCTCTTCAAACTGATGAAGAAGCGGATCATGGCGACGATCAACCAGGCGCTGACCACCGACCAGGCGATGGAGCTGGCGCTGGACTACGGGCTGGAGCTGCAGGTCAAAGCCGAGACGAGTCCGGAAGAGCGATTGATGCTGGAGTACGACGAGGCGCTGGCCGAGTCGACCGAGTTGGTGTTGCGTCCGGCGGTGGTGACGATCCTCGGGCACGTTGACCACGGCAAGACGAGCCTGCTGGACAAGATCCGCAACGCCAACGTGGCGGCGGGCGAAGCCGGCGGGATCACGCAGCACATCGCGGCGTGGATGGTGCGCGTCGGCGAGGGCGAGAGTCAGAAGCGTGTGACGTTCATCGACACGCCGGGTCACCAGGCGTTCACGTCGATGCGTGCCCGCGGTGCGAACATGACGGACGTCGTGGTGCTCGTGGTGTCGGCTGCGGAGGGCGTTCAGCCGCAGACGATTGAGTCGATCAACCACGCGAAGGCGGCGGAAGTGCCGATCGTGGTGGCGATGAACAAGATCGACCGCGCCGATGCGAACCCGGACATGGTTCTGGGCCAGCTGGCCACGCACGGGCTGAACCCCGTGGAGTGGGGCGGCGACACGGAAGTGGTGCGGTGCTCGGCGCTGACGGGCAAGGGGATTCCGGAACTCATCGAAATCCTCGACTACCAGGCGCAGCTTTTGGACCTCAAGGCCGACCCGACGCTGCCGGCGCGGGGCACGGTCATCGAGGCGAGGCGTGACGAGGGCATGGGCCCGGTGGCGACGGTGCTGGTGCAGGAGGGTACGCTGTCGGTGGGCGATTACGTGCTGTGCGGGCCTGGATACGGCCGCGTGCGGTCGATCGTCAACGACCTCGGGAAGATGATTCCCGAAGCCGGGCCGTCGATGCCGGTGATCGTGTCGGGGTTGTCGGACATTCCGTCGTCGGGCGACGTGCTCATCGGGGTTTCCGACCTCGACGAAGCCAAGGCCATCGCGGAAGACCGCGCCGTGCGGTCGCGGCAGAAGACGCTGGCTGGATTGCAGCAGCGGACCACCGGCGCAAACCTCATCCAGACGATCAAGGCCGGCGACGTCCAGACGATCAACCTGATCATCAAGGGCGATACGCAGGGCTCGGTGGAAACGCTGGTCAAGACGGTGACGGACTCGAACACGGCCGAGGTGAAGGTGCGAGTCGTCCACTCGGGCGTGGGCGCGATCACGGAGTCGGATGTTGAACTGGCGATGGCGACCAAGGCCAAGCCGACGGACAACCGCGTGGCGATCATTGGATTCCACGTCGTGCCCGACGAGGTGGCCCGCGGGATGGCCGAGCACAACCACGTCGACGTCAAGACGTACCGCGTGATCTACGAGATCTTCGACGACTTGAAGAAGGCGCTGTCGGGGATGCTCACCCCCGAGGAGCGTGAGAAGTATCACGGTCGGGTGGAGATCCGGCAGGTGTTCAAGGTGTCGCGGGTTGGGAACATCGCCGGCTGCATGGTTATCGATGGTCATATTCAGCGTGGCAGCAAGATTCGCCTGATCCGCAACGGCGCGGTTTTGGTGGAGGATTTGACGCTGGAATCTCTAAAGCGTGTGAAGGACGACGCGAAGGAAGTGAAGCAGGGATTCGAGTGTGGTTTGAAGATCGCCGGATACGACGACATCAAGGTTACGGACGTTTTGGAGGCGTACATCAAGGAGACGTTCGAGAGGACGTTGTAGGGGTGTCGGCTGGCGGGAGGTCTTGGTGGTGAGTGGTCGGAAAATTGCGGCGTGGGTTGGTTGGGTGGGGGTCGGTTCGGCCGGTTGCGGGGGTGGTTCGGTTTCCCTCCGCGCGGGGGGCGATGAGGCCGAGAGGGACTTGCACGGGCAGGTTCAGTCAGTGCCGTCGTCGAAGGCGGAGATGGTGTTTTGGAGGTTGGAGGAGCGGTCCAAGCTCGTGGAGTTGCCGAAAGACCCACTGCCGCCCGCGCCGGGGGAAGTGCCGTAGGTCGGGGTGGGGCGGGGGGCGACGATTTGGGGGCTCTTTATGACGGCGCCGGGCGTCGGCGCAGTGGACCATGGTGGTAGGCGTATTGCAGTTGGAGATCGCGATTCCGGATGCGTTTTCGCTGAAGGACAAACGGCGGGCGATCCGCTCGCTGAGGGACCGTCTGGCCCACGGGCGGAACATTTCGGTGGCCGAGGTGGGTGCGTTGGACGAGCACCGGAGGGCGATCCTGGGGGTGGCGATGGTGGCGAACGATTCGGGGTATGTGGAGGGGGGGTTGTCGAAGATTGTCGACTTTGTTCGGGCAGTTCCGCAGGTGAGCTTGGTGGACTACCAGATCGATCTGCTCTAAAACATTCGGCCCGGATTGTGCGGGGTTTGGCTTGCGTTGGGGTGGGGATGGATGAAGGTTTCTTATGTCGCGTCGCACGGAACGTCTTGGATCGCTGTTGCAGCAGGAGCTTGCGGCGATTATTCAGCGTGAGTTGGTGGACCCCCGGATCACGGGTTTCCCATCGATTACCAAGGTGCGTGTTGCCGAGGATTTGGCGACGGCGGATGTGTACCTGACGATCATGGGCACGCCGGGGCAGCAGAGCGCGGCGCTGAACGCGATTCGGCATTCGGGGGGGATGATGCGGTCTCGGCTTACGAAGGAGCTGTCGATCCGTCAGGTTCCGTTCCTAAAGTTTCACATTGACGAGCAGTTGCGGCGGGAGTTGGATGTTTTGAAGCTGCTTTCGAAGGTGCAGGACGAAGAATTGGAGATGAAGGAGCGGGCCGCGAAGCAGGCGGAGATCGATGCGGCGCTCGACGCGAAGAGGGCCGCGAAGGACGCCGCCCGCGAGGCACGCAGGTTGGCGCGGGAGGCGGGGGAAGAGGTGGCCGACGAGTCGACGTTCGACGGGGACGAACTGGGCGAGGACGATTTTGCCGACGGTGACGAGCACGCCGGGGGCGACGTGGCGGGGGACGAAGTGGCGGGGGATGACGGGATCGACGACGAGTCCGACGGGAAGACCGCTAGCGAGAAACATCCATGAAGTCCGGAAAGCACGCCGACAATCTCAAGGGTTTTGTGAAGCGCACGATCAAGGACGCCGGCGCGCCGGAGTGGGTGGCGTTGGACGCCAAGCGGGCGATGGTTCGGGGCATTCTCTCAGCCGAGACGACCGAGGCCCGCGTCGACGAAGCCATGGCGGTGATCGACAAGGAGTTCGTAGACCTTAACGAGCTTCGCGTGGCGACGGAGCTGGAGATGCAGTCGATGCTGGGGGTGAAGTTCGCGGATATTGAGCGGAAGGCCGTGCGGATCGTGACGGTGCTCAACGCGATTTTTGAGAAGGAGGGGACGCTGAGCTTCGAGCGCCTCAAGACGCTGGGGAAGAAAGAAGCGCGGGCGTTTCTGCGTGAGCTGCCGGACATGACGGCGTACGTGGAGGCGTATGTGATGTTGTACGGGCTGGAGTCGCCGGCAGTGCCGGTGGACAAGGAGCTGCTGGGGCTGCTGGTGGAGCATGACGTGCTGGAGGAGGAGACGTCGGCTGAGGACGCGCAGAAGGCGCTGGAGGGGTCGATGAAGGCGGATGAGATGCACGCGTTTTTTGTTGGTTCGCGGGCGGCGGTTTCGGAGCGGATCGGGAAGCGGAAGAAGTAGTTGGGCGGAGTGGGGCGTTGGAGTGAAGCATGACTGAGAAGTTGCCGGCGGACACTTTGAGATTGGGGTTGCCGTCGGGTTCGTTGCAGCACGCGACGCAGGAGTTGTTTGCCAAGGCGGGGTACAAGATTTCGATTGATGCGCGGTCGGTGTTTCCGAGGGTGGACGATCCGAAGATCTCGGCTGTGCTGTTTCGGGCGCAGGAGATTTCGCGGTACGTGGTGGACGGGATTATTGATTGCGGGCTGACGGGGTACGATTGGATTGTGGAGAACGGGAACGAGGGGGATGTGGTGGAGGTGTGCGAGTTGGAATACTCGCGGGCGAGCAGCAACCCGATTCGGTGGGTGCTGGCGGTGCCGGAGGAGTCGCCGGTGCGCGAGCCGGAGGACCTTGCGGGGAAGATCATCGCGACGGAGCTGGTGAAGACGACGCAGCGGTATTTCGCCCAGCGGCGGATCGACGTACAGGTGGAGTTTTCCTGGGGTACGACGGAGATCAAGGCCCGGCTGTTGGATGGGATTGTGGACTGCACGGAGACGGGTTCGTCGCTGCGGGCGAACAAACTGCGGATAATTGACACGCTGCTGCGGTCGACGACGCGGTTTGTGAGTTCCAAGTCTGCGTGGGAGGACCCGTGGAAGCGGGAGAAGATTGAGAATATTGCGATGCTACTCAAGGGGGCGATCGAGGCGCGGTCGAAGGTCGGGCTGAAGATGAATTGTCCGGCGGATAAGTTGGCGGAGGTGGTGGCGTTTTTGCCGGCTGAGAAGTCGCCGACGGTTTCGCAGTTGGCGGACAAGTTGTGGGTGGCGGTGGAGGTGATCCTGGAGGAGCATCAGGAGCGGGAGCTGATTCCGCGATTAAAGCGTGCCGGGGCGACGGGGATCATTACGTATCCGCTGAACAAGGTGATTCCGTAGGAATGTCGGATGTTGAGTGTGTAGGTGTGGGGAGGGCGGGCGTTGCGGGGTCGGGCGAGAGTTGAATGTGGTGGGGCGGGCGCTAAGGTGGTGGAACATCCGAGCGGCAGATTTGCCCGCCTTGAGGGTCGTTGTGCCTGAAGGGCGAAGGGAAGACGGTGAGAATCCGTCGCGGACGCGCCGCTGTAAGGAGCCCGTCGGTGCCTGGGAGGGTGCCGGAGGTTTCCGCCATGAGCCACTGTTTCGGCGAGAGTCGTAACGGGAAGGTGGTGGGAAGCAGGCGAAGCACGCGAGAGTGTGCGGGCCTGTGATCCAAGCCAGAAGACCTGTTCGGATGCGGAGGTCGGCGTTTCGCCGGCTTGGCGGCAGGCCCCGAGAGGGGTGTGGCCGCTGCGGTTGTCCGGGTAAATCCGGTGAGCCGTCCGACCGTGTTCGTCCTCGCGATTTGGGACGTGGCGGTGGAGCGCATCTGGATTGGGTTGTGAGTTTTGTTCGTGCGGGCCGTGGCCCGTCGCGGCCGTTTGACGACTTGTCCGGTGGGTTTCACTTTCTCGTTTTCACTTTGCAGGACCGCTGAGTGCCGCGCGAATCGGCACGGAAGGTCCGTGGTTTATGCGTCGTTGTGTTGCAGGTTTGGGTGTGCTTGTGTGGGGGGCGGTTTCGTGGGGGCAGGTGACGGGGTCGGTGGTGGTGGGTACTCCGGTTTTGCCGGGGTCGACGTTTATCAATGCCTCGGCTGCGCTGGGCGTGCCGCCGGCGGTGGTGAGTGGTGGGGCGGTGACGCCGTTTTCGCCGCCGTTTTTGGATTCGAACATTGTGGTGGTGAGGCCGGGCGGGAGTTTGACTCTGGGGTTGTCGTCGGCAGTGCCGGTGCTGGGGGGGCTGCAGTTGGGGGTGTTCTCGAACATCGGTTTGATCGACGTGTCAGCCGGTGGGACTGGCGTGGCGGGGAGCCCGGCTGGGACGTTCTCGGCGTTTCCGAGGGCACTGGTGTCGGTGTCGTCGGACGGGACGAGCTTCTTCCCGCTGGGCGCAGGGCCGGTGACGTTTTCGAACCCGACGAACAGGTTCCTCGACGTCGCGCCATGGACGGGGTACTCGCCCCAGCCGGGTGCGGTGGAGAGCGACGTGTTCAAAGCGTTTTTGGGCGGGTTCTCCGACTTTTCCGGCAAGACTTACGCGGAGATGTTGCCGCTATTCGGCGGGAGCGCGGGGGGAACGTGGCTGGACCTTTCGGCGAGCGGGCTGTCGTCGGTGGGGTTTGTGAGGTTTGAGGTTCCGGCGGGGGCGGACTACCGGTTGGTACTGGACGCGGTGACGGCTGTCGTGCCCGAGCCGGCGGGGGCGGCGCTGGGCTTGGCGGTGGCGGGACTGCTGCTGGTGTCACGGAGGACCAAGTGAGCCGGAAGGCCACCCAACCAATGATGGCGGGGCGCAGCCTCTGGCTGCGCCCCGCCTCTTCCGCCACGCGGCGGAGCGGCTTTACGCTTGTCGAGCTGCTGGTGGTAATTGCGATTATTGCGGTGTTGGTCGGGCTGCTCCTGCCTGCGCTGGGGCGGGCGAGGGCGTCGGCGGTGACGCTGACGTGTTTGAGCAACCTTCGGCAGATGGGTCAGGCGGCGCAGATTTACGTCAACGCCAATCGCGGCTATCTCCCCCCGGCGCAGTGGGGCGGGAGCAGTTGGGACTTTGCGACGGAGGGGGGAAAGCATGTTCCGGGCCTGCTCTGGGGGGGCAAGGGCATGGTGAAAGTGCAGCAGTGCCCGGCGTTTGACGGGCGGTCCAACGCGGGGAGTGAGCCGTTCACCGGGTACAACTACAACACGTCGTACCTCGGGCGGGGAGAGGGGGAGGGGGCGCCGGCGAAGATTGCGCAGGTCCGTAAGCCGGCTGAAACGGTGATGTTCGGCGACGGCGAGTGGCGGTTGGGGGCGAACAAGTTCATGCGTTCGCCGCTGCCATCGCCGACGGAGGACCCGTTCGCGATGGGTGTGGACTCGGCTGCGCGGGCAGCCGGGACGCAGGGTTTCAGGCATGGTGCATCCGGCGGTCGGGCGGGGAGGACCAACGTGTGTTACGCCGATGGCCACGCCGCCACGCTGGATAGGCGGTTCGAGCGGGCGCTTGTTGCGCCGCGGACGGGTTTTTTGTCGAGGGACAACTCGGCGTACGACCTGAAGTAAGGCGGGAGGCTTGGGTTTTTTCGGGGTCTTGGTAAGGTGGGGGCGTTCGGGGGGACGAGACTTGGGACCACACTACGGAGAGTTCATGAAGCGTTTTGCGGCCTCGACTGTGGCGATTGTTGCACTTGCGATGGCATCGACGACGGCGCTGGCGACTCCGCGGACGGCGGAGGAAGTCGTCGGCGACTACCAAGCCGTCGCCAACCCGCCGCTGGACCGGTCCAAGACCGAAGACCAGGCGTATGTGAAGCAGTACATGTCCGAGCGGCGGGCGGCAGAGCTCAAGCGCGCCACGCTGGCGAAGGAACTGTTTGAACTCGACAAAGGCCACGCGATGCTGCCCGCGCAGATGACTGCCCGGTGGCGCGTCATGGCCACCGGGGCCGACTCGGCTACGGTTAAGGACGAGATCGCCGCGGTGATCAAAGTCGGCGGCCCGGAACCACTTGTCGTGGCAGCGCGGTCGGCGAACACGATGCTCGCGTTTCGAAGAATGCAGGCCGGGCGGGGGACGTTCGACGACGCCAAGGCGGCGGTGGAAGAACTGGTCGCCAACCATCCGAAGGACCCGCAGTCCCCCGCGGCGCTGGCGCAACTGGCGTCGATGGCCGACGACGCGACAGTTCGGGGCGCAGTCGAGGCGCGGCTCCTCGCCGAGTACCCCGACTCCCGCGCAGCCAAGTTCGTCAAGGGCGACATCCGACGCCGCGACGGCGTCGGCAAGCCGTTCGAACTGTCCTTCACCGAAGCCATCACCGGACAGAACGTCTCCATCGAATCGCTCAAGGGCAAGGTCGTCGTCATCGACTTCTGGGCCACTTGGTGCGGGCCGTGCGTCGCTGAAATGCCGAAGTTGAAGTCGCTTTACGCCGACTGGAAGGACAAGGGCGTCGAGTTCATCGGCGTCAGCCTCGACCAGCCGGAGGACAAGGGCGGACTGACCGCGCTCAAGGCGTACGTCACCAAGGAGAGCCTCGCGTGGCCGCAATACTACCAAGGCAACTTCTGGGACTCCGATTTTTCGGTGTCATGGGGAGTCAATTCGATCCCGGCGGTGTTCGTGGTCGACGCCGATGGTAATCTGCACTCGACCGACGCCCGCGGCAAGCTCGAGGAGATCGTCCCCGCGCTTCTGGCGAGGCGCGATGCGGCGGCCAAACCGGCGAACTAGGTCCGCGCCGGGGGTGGTCACGTCGCGTAGTATGGCGTCCGGCGGATGCGTCGAAGTTTCCAGAAGTAGAGGACAATGCCCTTGGCCAGTGCAGCGATTCAACGGCTACGAGAGAACATCCGCAACGTCTTCCTCGGCCACGCCAAGGCGGTGGACCTGCTGTTGATCGGGCTTTTCGCCCGCGGACACGTCCTGATCGAGGACGTTCCCGGCGTCGGTAAGACGATCCTTGCCCGGTCGCTCGCCAAGAGCATCGACTGCAAGTTCTCGCGCATCCAACTCACGCCGGACCTCCTCCCTTCCGACCTTCTTGGCGTCAGCGTGTATAACTCGACAACCCAGACGTTCGACTTCAAGCCCGGCCCCATCTTTGCCAACATCGTTCTCGCCGACGAAATCAACCGCACCACCCCCCGGACCCAGTCCGCCCTGCTGGAAGCAATGGCCGAGGAACAGGTCTCCGTCGAGGGTCAGACGATTCTGCTCAAGAGGCCGTTCATTGTCGTCGCAACGCAGAACCCCTTCGAGTTCGAGGGCACATACTACCTCCCCGAAAACCAGCTCGACAGGTTCCTGCTCCGCATCTCCCTTGGCTACCCAGAGCGAAGCGCCGAGCAGCGCATCCTTCTCACCCAGCCGGGGCGGTTCTCGCTGGACAACCTCAAGCCCGTGCTCACCGGGCAGGAGGTCGTCGAGCTCCAAGACCAGTGCCCGAAGATCCGCATGGACGCGGCGGTGGTCGACTACATCCTCGACCTCGTCGAAGCCACCCGCAACGACGACGCCCTGCACCTCGGCGTTTCCCCCCGGGGCGCGCTGGCGCTCACCGCCGCCTGCCAAGCCTCGGCTCTGCTGGCTGGGCGCGATTACGCGACGCCCGACGACGTCAAGTCGCTGTTCCTCGTGGTTTGCGCCCACCGCGTGATCAGCAAGACGTACCTCAGCAACGGAGACTCCAACGCCACGGGGCGAATCCTCCAGTCGATTCTCGATCGGACCCCGGCGCCGAGATGAACGCCGAACGCGGTGGGCGCAACCTGTGTAGAATCCCCCCGTGCCGATCTCCCCACGCGTTGCAACCCCGGTGAAGAGAAAGCCCAGGTGGGACTTCTCGGTCGCCGGGCTGATGTACGCGTCGCTGATGCTGTTCATGGGCATCGCCGCGATGAACTCGCAGGCCAACCTGCTCTTCGGGGTCTTCGGACTGATGGTGGGGGTGCTGCTGGTGTGTGGCGTGATCTCCCGGCTGATGCTGGTGGGGCTGGCGGTGCGCCGGGTGCTTCCGGACGCGGCGGTGGTGGGGGCGGCGGTGGCGGTGGGGTACGAGTTTGAGAACCGCAAGCGATTCTGGCCGTCGCTGTCGATCGCCGTCGCCGAGCTCGATGGCGTCGAGGCGTTCCGCAAGCAGCCGTTCGCCTACCTCCTGCACGCCGCCGCCAAGACCAGCGCCTTGGTCAACGTGGAGATCACGCCCAAGCGCCGCGGCGTTTACCAGCTCGGAGATTATCAGGTGTCCACGAGCTTCCCGTTCGGGTTCGTCAAGCGCGCCGCGACGCGGCACCAGGACGACTCGCTTCTGGTGTTCCCGGCGCTGGCGCGGGTGGACGAGCGGGTGCTTCGACTGCTCAGGTCGGCTGAGACCGCCGGGGTGACGGTGCGCCCCAGGCGCGGCGGCGAGGACGAGCTTTACGGGATCAAGGAGTACCGCACGGGGGAGAACGCGCGGATGATCCACTGGAAACGCTCCGCCCGCACGGGGCAGCTGGTGATCAGGGAGATGACGCAGGTGAGCCCGCCGCGCGTGATGCTGGTGGTGGACACGCGCCTGCCCGACAGGTCGGTTCGGTCGCACGAGGCGGTCGAACGGGCGATCGCGGTGGCGGCGTCACTGGCGTCAGAGCTGATCGAGAAGGGGCTTATGGTGGGCGTGGCCGCCGCCACACCGGGCTCAGCCGAGGCCGAGTACACCATGGTCATGCCAAACCGCGGCAAACGCCACCGCCGAGACGTGCTCACCGCCCTGGCACGACTGCCCCTGAACACCAACGTTGAAGCACGTGGCGTGCTCGAACAGGTGATGCGTTCGGTCAAAGCCGGCACAACCCCCGTGCTGGTCACCCCCCACGAGGTCGAGCAGGGCCTTGCCGAGCAGGCACGGGGGTCGGTGGTCGTGCTCTCAAGCCTCTCGCCCCAAGTCCGCGCGTGGTTCACGTTCCCCGAGAGCGCCGATTTCGCCGTCTCCATGCCCATCGACCAGCAACCAGACCTCGAACCGGCCGGGCCCCCGGCCAAGGCGGGGAGATAGCCCATGTACGACATCCGCCAGTTCAAACCCACGCTTTACATGCTGCTGTTTCTCGGCCTCAGCGGCTTCTGCCTCGCCGCGCGGTCGCCGGGACTTTGGCTGGTGTGTGCCGGGGCGATCGGCACTCACTACTGGATGCGCGGGTCCGGCCTGCTTCCGCCCTTGCCGAACTGGGCAGCGGCGATCGTCGCCCTGGGGTTCGGGTTTGTCACGTTCCAGCGTTTCCTGGGCGACCCCGGCAACCAGTTGCTCGTCGCCGGCCAGTTCCTCGCGGTGTTGCAGCTTGTAAAGCTTTACCAGGAGGGCACGGGCGATGCTCGCACCGAGAACCGCAACTTCGTGTCGCTGCTCGTGCTGAGTCTGCTTCTGATGGTTGCCGCGGCGATCTCAACTGCAAGCCTGCTGTTCGGGCTGATCCTGATCGTGTACCTGTTCCTGAGTTTGTACTGCTGCCTGCTGTTTCACCTGAAGGTCGAGACCGAGCAGGCGAAGTCCGCGATGACGCTTCCGAAGGACGTGATCTCGCCGGCGGTGCTCCGGCAGGACGAGCGGTATCTCCCGTCTTCGATGCGCCGACTGACGGCGCTGGTGGCGGGGTGGGGGTTGCTCTGCGCGGTGGTGGTGTTTGTGTTTTTCCCGCGCGGGGCGGGCGCGGGGATCTTCGGTCAGCTCAACTTCCGCCCCGCCCAGGCCCTCACCGGGTTCAGCGAGCAGGTGTCCTTCGAGCAGGTCGCCCGCATTAGCCAGAGTCAGGAGCTCGTCGCCCACGTGGAGCTTTCCGTCGACGGCGCAGTCATCCGCGGCACCCAGCCGCTGTACCTCCGCGGCGTTACCCTCGATACCTACACCGGAGACGGCAAGGGCGCCGTCTCCTCCACCAACGACCGCGGCCGTGGTGCTTGGCAGTGGACCCGCAGCGAGCGCGACGAGCCCGAGGGGAAAATGGCCGGCTCGGCCAACCGCGAAGACTTCGCCCGCCCCGGGCCCAAAGTGGTCGTAGCCAACGTCAAGCTCCAGCCCACCGGCGTCAACGTGCTCTTTACGCCCGCCGGCCCCTACGGCCTCCAGCCCGGCCGTGAGCTCCGCTTCACCTTTTCCACCGCCGATGAAACGCTCCGCTCGGCCGAGATCCTCAACTCCCGCCTGGATTACACCGTCTTCGCCCGCGGCGAGATCGGCTATCGCCCCCGGCCAATGGGCGACCGGCGCGGCCCCGTTCGAACCGCCCTGTCCGCCCCCTCCCGGATCGACCCGCGCATTGTCGAATACGCCCGCCGCCCCGAGGTCTCGGGAACCGACGCCGACGGCACGCCCCTCTGGCGGCAGCGCGGCGACGCCTTCCGGCCCCACCCGCTTGA
>JBBRUM010000027.1:0-15930 GCA_038247815.1 Tepidisphaerales bacterium
CAACGCCGTGAAGAACGCGACCGGGCTGAGCGCGCAGGTTTCCGGCGCGGCGCTGCGGATCAACTCGGTGGGCTTTGGGTCGAAGGCGTTCACCGCCGTGACGACCATCGCCGGGACGTTCGCGCCATCGACCAACAAGATTTTCGGGCGAGACGCGCTGGTTAACGTAAATGGTGCCGCGGCCAGCTCGGACGGAACCAAGGTGTCCTTTCGAACCGCCGACCTCGATGTCGAATTTGACCTCCGCTCCCTCATCAACACCGACGGCGCCCAGTCCTCCTTTCAGGTCACCGGCGGTGGCGCGACCTTCGCGTTGGGCTCCAAGGTCACCGAGGGAAACAAGGTCTCCATCGGGATCTCCTCCGTCTCCACTGGATCCCTCGGCGACAGCGACAACGGGTACCTCACCACCCTCGGCTCGGGGGGCACCAACTCCCTGGCGAGCAATTCGCTGGTCAACTCCCAGCGGATCGTCGATGCGGCGATCAAGCAGGTTTCTTCGCTTCGCGGGCGACTCGGCGCGTTCCAAAAGTACACCGTCCAGAGCACGGTGAACAACCTCGGCGTCAGCCTCGAAAACGCCAGCGCCGCCGAAAGCGCCATCCGCGACACGGACTTTGCAGCCGAAACCTCGGCGCTGACCCGCAGCCAGATCCTTACCCAGGCCGCCACAACCGTCCTGTCGCAGGCGAACTCGGCGCCGCAGTCGGTACTGAGCCTTCTCGGAAGGTAGCCCCGACGGATCCGAGCGAGACTGACCGACTCTTTCGACGCCCGGCTGCCTTCTCGGCCGCCGGGCGTCTTTTCGCGCCGCGGGAGACGTTGTCGGCTAGACTCCCGACATGAAGTACACCCATTTGCTGGCGGCGTTGGCGTTGGTGGCGGCGATGGCCGGTTGCGATGACAAGGCTTCAACGGACGGGGCGTCCACCCGCCCGACGTCCGAGGCGGTTAAAGACGCGGCGAATCGCGCAGGAGCCGCGATGGAGAGAGGCGCAGTCGAGACCGGCAAGGCGCTCAAGACCGCCGCCGAGAAAACCGGGGAAATCATCGGCGACGCGTCCACCCGCGTCGGTCCGGCCATCGACGACGCCAAAATCAAGGCCCAGCGCGCCTACGACGCCACCACCCGCGCCGCCGAACCCGCCCTCCGCAAAGCCGGCGACCTCGCCAACGACGCAGGAAAAGCCGTCGACGAAAAAGCCCGCGAAGCCGCCGAAAAACTCGCCAACCCCACCACCCGGCCCGGCGGCAAATAGTCGCCCCGTCTACATCGACCACCCCGTCCGCAGACGCGCGATCTGCGCGCAGCTCTCGAGGAGCGGCTTGACCGCCGACATCGGCAGCACGGTGGCGGCGTCGCTCCTCGCCCGCGAGGGGTCGGGGTGACACTCGAGGAAGAGTCCCTGCACACCCGCGGCGATCGCCGCCCGCGCCAGCAGCGGCGAGTATTGCGGGTTTCCGCCGGACTGCGTCCCCAGCCCCGCCGGCTGCTGCGTCGAGTGCGTGACGTCGAAGATCACCGGACAGCCCAGGGCCCGCATCACCGCCAGACCGGTGAAGTCGTTGACCAGTTTGTTGTAGCCGAAGAAAGTCCCGCGCTCGGTGAGCATCACCGACCCGCCCCCGGCGGAACGCACCTTCTCCGACGCCAACGCCATTTCCTGCGGAGACATGAACTGTCCCTTCTTGATGTTCACCACGCTCCCGGTGCGCCCCGCCGCGGCCAACAGGTCGGTCTGCCGGGCGAGAAACGCCGGAATCTGCAGGATGTCCGCCACCTCGGCGACGCTGTGGGCGTGATCCGGTTCGTGGATGTCCGTCAGCACCGCAACACCCACCTCCGTCCGCACCCTCTTCAGCACCGCCAAGCCGTCAACCAGCCCCGGCCCCCGGAAGCTCGACGCGCTCGAGCGGTTGGCCTTGTCGAAGCTGGCCTTGAAAACGTAGGTCAACCCGAGTCCCTCGCAGACCCCCTTGACGTGCCGCGCGATCTCCAGGCACTGGTCGCCGGACTCGATCACGCACGGCCCGGCGATCACGAAGAACCGGTCCGTCGGAGTCTTGGCGGGGTCGAAGGAAATGGAAGGATCGGGCCTGACGACGGGGGGGGCGGTATTGGGCATGGTGGCAAAGGGTATCGTCAGACGACCTTGAGAACCACGGCCGTCACATCATCTGTGTACGACGGAGACGCGTGGTGGGCGCGGAGGTCGTCCATCAGTGCCCGAACGATCTCCACGGCCGGGCGGTGCCGGTGGGTCTCCACGACCCTGGCCGCCCTGTCGAAGCCATACTCGTCGAGCGCGGGATTCAGGCACTCCCGAACGCCGTCAGTGAGGATCAGCGCGATGTCTCCCGCGCCGAGCTCCACCGGTTCGGCTTCTTCGTGGACGATTGTTTCGTCGACTCCAAGTGGCGGGCCGGTGGCCTCGAGGTGCTCCGGCGGCGGCGGCGGGGAGTGGCGGGGGAAGTCTTCGTCGAAGTCGCCGGAGTGGAACGGGTCTTCCGTCGTGGCGGCGACGGACACCGGCCGGGGCGCGACCACGGCCGCCGCCCGCATGATCAGGATCGGCTCGTGCCCCGCCGACACGTAGGTCAGCAGGAAACCCCCGCTTTCGGCGGGTTTGACGTGCGCCACGAGCATCGTAACGAAGTTCCCCGGCGGCAAGTCGTGCACCACATGGTGGTCCACCGCGTGCAACGCAGCCCCCAGATCGACCGACGCCAGCGAGGAGTGCGACCTCAGCACCCCCCGCACCGACGCCATCAGCAGCGCCGCCGGCACGCCATGCCCCGAAACGTCACCCGCCGCGATTAGCACCGCGTCGTCGCCCACGCAGATCGCGTCGTAGTAATCCCCGCCCGTCTCGTCGCAAAACTCGCACGCCGCCGCAATGTCCAGACCCGGAATCCGCGGCATCGTCGCCGGCAGCAGGTGCCGCTGCACCGACGCCGCCACCGCCATCGTGTGCCTCGCGCGTTTCCGCTCGCGCAGCATCTCCAGCATCGTGTTGAAGTGCCCCACGAGCTCCCCGAGTTCGTCCTTCCTCGGCGCGATGACGATCGGAGTGTCGAGTTCGTCCCGCTGGATCCGCTGCACGCCCTGGGCGAGCGAGAACAGGGGTTGGGTCAGGCGACGACTGGCGAGTTGGGCGACCAAGAACGACCCGATGGACACAATGCAGAACGCCGCGGCCGTCGCCATGATTGCGTCGCGCTGATTAAGGCGAAGGTGTTGCGCAGGGATGTCCAATCCAATGATCGCGATGGAACGCCCTCCCGCGTCGAGGATCGGCGCGTATGCCGTGAGCGTTTCACCGAACTCGTCCGCCAAAGGCTCGGCGTCGGCCGTCACGGCCGACCACCCCTCCATTAGCGCTGGAAACCGAGTCATGTCGTACATCCCCCCTGTTTCCTCCGGGTTGACCGTCACGAGAAACCTGCCCACGCCGGGCGTCTCCGTCCGGACCATGATCCACGCCTCGCCCCAATCATCGTCCGGTACGAGCGTCGCATTCTGAACGCGTGCCCCCGCCATGGGAATCTCAAGCAGATGCTCCCGGAGCTTCGCGTACACGGGGTGGGCACACAACGCCTCGGTACCGAGGTTCTGAATCGCTTCAATGTCCTCGGAACGCACGCCAATCGAAGCCTGCGCCACCGAAGTTTTGGCCAATCTACGGGGCATCTCCACACCGTACTTCGACAATTTCGCGAACAGCAGTGACGAAAACAAGATCGCCGTCACACCCGAGAAGGCGAGCAACCATAAAAACAGCTTGATTCGAAAAGGTAGGTGCATGGGCGGTTCGCGCTGGCATCGGCGACCTGATACTGATCGGCAGGACATGGAACACATCGCAACCGCAACGAGGTATTTTGCACCGCCCCACTTCAAACCGCTGTATCGGACCCTCCCCCCCACCCCCGCCGTACGTTGCGACTACAACGCCTTCACCACCAAGAGCGTGATGTCGTCCTGTTGCGGCGACGTGCCCCGAAACGCGTGCACCGCCGCCAACACCGCCCGGTAAACAGCCCCCGCAGCCATGTGTTTGTTGACACGCACCACTTCCAGCAGCCGCTCCGTCTCGAAAAACTCCCCCGCAGGGTTGCGACACTCCCGAATCCCGTCCGTCCCCACGATCAGCACGTCACCCGGGCCCAGCGTCACCGGCCCCTCCGTCGGAAATGTCTCGTCCTCGAGCACCGTCAACGGTACGCCCGTCGTCCCCAGCACCGTCAGCGTCCCGTCAGCGCGCAGGAGCAGCCCCTCTTCGTGCCCAGCCGACGACCACAGCACCTGCGACGTCGCCGGGTCCAGCACGCCATAAAACATCGTCACAAACTTCTGCACCTCCACGTCCCGGTACAGGTAAGTGTTCACCGCCCGCAGCAGCGCCCCGGGGTCCACGCTCGCCCGGTCCGCGTTGGACCGCAGCACACCCCGCGCCGATGTCATCACCAGCGCAGACGCGATACCATGTCCCGCTACGTCCGCGATCACCATACCCACCCTCCGCGGCCCGCCCGGCGACGACGGCGGAAGCTCCACAAAGTCCTAATAGTCCCCACCCGTCTCGTCGCAATAATCCGCCCCCGCGAATAAATCGAACCCCTCCACCTTCGGCGCATGCTGGGGCAGCAGGTGGTGCTGAATCTGGCTCGCCAGCTCCAGCGACTTTTTCATCACATGCCGCTCCCGCAGCCCCTCCACCATTGCGTTGAATTGCGGAATCAGCGCGGAGAACTCGTCCCGCGAAGTTGTCGGCGGGAGCAGCGTTTTAAGATCTCCGGCGGACACACGCGTAATCCCGTCCGTCAGTAGCGCCACTGGCTTGTGCAACAGCCGCGCCAACAAAAACGCGAACACAGCCGACCCCAGCAACGCCGCCGTGCCCCCCACCATCGTGATCGTCAGCAGCCTGCCCTGCGACAACGCAATGTCCGCCGCCGGCGCGTCGATCCCGAGCAACGCCACCACCCGCCCCGTCGCCCCATCCCGCACCGGCGCATACCCCGACAAACTCACCCCGTACTCGTCCGCCGCCGCCTCACGGTCCACCGTCAGTTTGCCCCAACCCGCCAGCATCCCCGGAAATTTCGACATGTCATACGGCCGTCCGGCCTCCACGCTCTTGAGCGTCACAAGGAGCGTCGCCGTCGTCGACGACTCAAACGGTCGCACGAGCAAGAACGCCTCGTGGTTCTGCGTCGTCCCCAGTCCGTCGGTCGAGTCGCCCGCGGCTGCAATCGCCACCAGCTCCGCGTGCAGTCGCCGATACGCCTCCTGTTCCGGGTTCGGCGTCAGCCCCAGCGCCGCAATGTCCGCCGACAACGCCCCCACCGACCGAGACCCCTGCGCAAGCTTCGTCTCCAAAATCGCCCGCGTCACATCCAGCGGGATCGTCCGCACGCTGCGCCACACCAGCGCCATCAGCACCAGCGTCACCCCCCCCGTGAGCAGCATGAGCGCGGCGAATAACTTGGTTCGAAATGACATCATCTTCCTCTTTGCGGCGGGCCGGGGGTGTGTGTAACAAGGGCGCGGGTCGGATAGGATGCCTGCCGACATGGCGCATGGCAATGGACTGTTTTTCGTGCTCGATGGCGGCGAGGGCTGTGGCAAATCCACCCAAGCCCGACGCCTTCACACCTCCCTCACCTCGGTTGGGCACACCGTCCACGTCTTCCGAGACCCCGGAACCACCCGCGTCGGCGAGCTCGTCCGGGCCATCCTCCTCAACCCCGACCACACCGAACTCGCATTCCGATGCGAAATGCTGCTCTACATGGCTGCCCGCGCCCAAATGATGTCCGAAACCATCCTCCCCATCCTGTCCCGCGGCGAAACCGTCCTCTGCGACAGGTTCATCTCCTCCACCCTCAGCTACCAACTCGGCGGCGAAGGCCTCACCCAAGCCGAAATCCTCGCCGTCGGCGGGATCGCCATCCAACACCGCTGGCCAGATCTCACCATCATCCTCGACATGCCCGTCCACCGTTCTATCGCCCGCGTCACCCGCGCCAAGGACCGCATCGAGCAACGACCCATCGAGTACCACCAACGCGTCCGCGACCGCTTCCTCGCCCAAGCCGCCGAACACCCCGACCGGTACCGCGTCGTCAACGCCGACCGCGACATGGACGCCGTCTCCGCCGACATCCTCGCCGCCGTCCCCCCGAAGTAGCACACACGCCATGAACCCCGACCAGCCCCCCAAGGTCGATACTCCCCCCAACATCGGCACTCTTCCGTCCGGCCGCTTCCTCGCCGCCGTCTCCGGCGGGGCGGACTCGGTGGCCCTGCTCTGGCTGTGCTTCGGCTCAATCTCCCACGTCCTCCACGTCGACCACGAAACCCGCGGCGACGCCTCCACAGCCGACGCCGAGTTCGTCGTCGCCCTCTCCCGCCGCCTCGGCGTCGCCTGCACCGTCGTCCGCCGCAGTCAGCTCCCCGGATACGCTCAAACCGAATCCTCCGACGCCTTCCGCGCCATGCGACTGGCCATCTACCGCGACACCGCCATCCGCGAGGGCCTCGACGGCGTTCTCCTCGGCCACCACGCCGACGACCAAGCCGAAACCGTCCTCCAACGCCTCCTCCGCGGCTCGACCTTCGAGGGCCTTTGCGGCATGTCCCCCGACACCCTCGTCGGCGGCGTTCGCCTACTCCGTCCCCTGCTCAGCGCCCGCGCCGCTGCCCTCCGCCAATTCCTCACCGACATCCGCCAGCCTTGGCGCGAAGACGCCAGCAACGCCACGGGCAAGTACGGCCGCAATCGCATCCGCATAGCTCTCGCCGAAACCCCCGCACTCACCCCCGCCGTCCTCGCCATGTCCGTCTCCGCCCGCGCGTACCGCGACGCCCTCCGCCTCGCCTGCAGGAACCTCGGCGAATCAGATCTCGTTTACGTCGGAGAGTTCGCCGACGACCCCATCGGCTGCAGCGCAGCCCGAAAGTGGCTGGGCAAGTGGATGAACTGGGAGGAGGTCACCCCCGCCGTCGTCGCCCGCTTCCTCGCCTGGAGCGCCGACGCAGCCAGCCCCCCGCGACTCTCCCTTCCCGGCCCGACCACCGCCGTCCGCTCCCGCGGCGTCATCCGCGTCGAAGACGGCGGTTAGCCTCACCGCACCGCCGCAAATGCTGCCGCCAGATCGACCTTCCCCTCGTAGATCGCCCGCCCGACGATCACGCCCCACGCCCCCGTCCCCTTGGCTGCCACGATGTGCCCGTTCTCCCCCACGCCCCCCGACGCGATCACCGGCAACTTCGTCGCCCCCACCAGCTCAGCCGTCCGCGGCAGGTTCGGCCCGGTGAGCATCCCGTCCACCGCGACGTCGGTATAGAGCAGCGCCGCCAGCGGCCAGTCAGACACCTCTCCCGCCAGCTCCACCGCCCGCTGACCCGACGACGAAGTCCACCCCCGCGTCGCCACCACGCCGTCCCGCGCATCCAGCGCCAGAATGACCTTCCCAGCGTACTTCTCCCGCGACACAAGCTTGGCAAACCACGCCCAGTCCTCCAGCGCAGCCGTTCCCACCACCACCCGCGCCGCCCCCGCCCCCAGAAGCGCATCGATGTCCTCCGTGCTCCGCACCCCGCCCCCCACCTGCACCGCGATGTCCACCGACTCGATCACCTTCCGGATCAGTTCAGCTTGCTGCACCTTGCCGGCCTTGGCGCCGTCAAGATCGATCAGGTGCATGTACTTCGCCCCCGCCGCCGCGAACGACTGCGCCGTCGCCGACGGGTCCACGTCGTAATCCGTCTGCCGGGCGAAATCACCCTGTCGCAATCGCACAACCTTGCCGCCGCGAAGATCAATGGAGGGAACAATGTGAAATGGCATATGGGTAGGGGGAAGCGTAGGGCCCACACTCCACGCCGTCACGATCCCTACACGACACATGGAAAACCCCGCAGAAAACAAGGCGTACAATCCACCAGCCGTCATGGAAGACCGAATCCAAAAGCTCAACGAAATGGCCCGCGCCCTTCCCAAGGCCCCCGGTGTCTATCTCATGAAGGACGAGAAGGGCCTGGTCATCTACGTCGGAAAGTCCGCCAGCCTCCGCGAACGCGTCACCAGCTACTTCCAACCCGCCACCAAGCTCGAACACAAAAAACTCGGCCTGATCGACAACGTCCACGACTTCGAGATCATCCAAACCGACTCCGAGGTCGAGGCCCTCCTCACCGAAAACCGCCTCATCAAGGACATCCAACCCCGCTACAACGCCCGCCTGCTCGACGACAAAACCTACCCCTACCTGATGATCACCACCGGCGACGACTTCCCCGGCGTCTTCATCACCCGCACACCCCGCAGCCACGGCGTGAAACTTTACGGACCCTTCACCTCCGTCTGGGCGCTCCGCGAAGCCGTCACCCTCCTCCAACGCGCCTTCAAGTTCCGCACCTGCGAACTCGACATCCGCGAAGACGACGACCGCCGCCGCTTCTTCCGACCCTGCCTCCTCTACCCCATCAAACAGTGCTCCGGCCCCTGCGGGGCAAAAATCTCCCGCGAGCAATACCGCGAGGACATCAACCGACTCATCCGCTTCCTCGACGGCGGCAAGAAAACCATCCTCACCCAGCTCGACCGCGAAATGGCCGAAGCCTCCAAAAACATGGACTTCGAACGCGCAGCCAAACTCCGCGACGAAATCAAAGCCCTCCAAGCCCTCGGCGCCCGCGCCTCCAAAGGCACCGAACAGTTCTGGCAACCCGAAGCATTCATCTCCAACCCCCAGGAAGGCCTCGCCGCACTTCAGCTCGCCCTCGACCTGAAAACCGCACCCCGGGTCGTCGAGTGCATCGACATCGCGCACCTCCAAGGCGGCGAAATGGTCGGCTCGAAGGTCACCTTCATCGACGGCAGACCCTTCAAAGACTCCTACCGCCGATACAAAATCGCCCACGGCCAGGGCAACAACGATTTCCTCTCCATCCAGGAAGTCGTCCACCGCCGATACAGGGAAGCCGGCGCCCACCAGGAACTCTTCCCCGACGTCATTCTCATCGACGGCGGCCTCGGGCAACTCAACGCCGCACTCGAAATCTTTAAACAGATGGACGCCCAGCCCCCCATGGTCATCTCGCTTGCAAAAAAAGAAGAACTCGTCCACGTGCAAGGGATCGCCCAGCCCCTCTCCCTTCCCCGCAACAACCCCGGGCTCAAGCTCCTGCAATTCGCCCGCGACGAAGCCCACCGCTTCGCCCAGCACTACCACCATATCCTCCGCCGAAAGTCCCAGCTGGAAGAGGACGTCAAGTCCGGCCGACGCCCCCCCGTCGCCCGTAAACTCAAGGGCAAAGTCACCCTCACCCAACTCGCAGCCGAGGAGGCCATCCCTCCCGCCGAAGACTCGCAACTACCGATGAACGACGAGCCAAACACCCCGTCCGAGCGGAATTCACCCAACGACTTCCCGGGAGGGATGTCCTACGACTAGAGGCGTGGTGAAGTCGGGCGTTTGCGGAGTAAGAATGCGACGAATCTGGACCGTGTTGATCGGAGCCCTTCTCGCGGCAATCGTCGCCGGATCCGCCACGCAAGTCCCCGACCCCAACGAACTCGCCCGCCGCGCTGACCAACTCAAGAAAGATCTGGAAAAAGCCAAAAAACAACAGGAAGAGGAAGGCAAAGAACCCGACGCCCAAGACCTCGCCCGCCGCGCCCAAGAACTCGCCCGACAAATCGAACAAGCCCTGCGCGGCGCACCCGGCGGCCCCGGTGGCGGCCTCGGCGGTGCCCTTGGCGGTGCCCTCGGTCGCGGCGGCCCAGCCGCCCAAGTCTTCGTCGACCGCCTTCCCCCCAACGCCGATCTCACACCCCACGTCGATTTCACCGTCCAACGCGCCGTCAAATTCCTTTACTCACGCCAAAAACCCGACGGCTCCTTCTCCTCCGGCGACTATGACGACCACGCCGGACCCACCGCCCTCGCCGTTCTCGCACTCACCGCCGCCGGCGAAGCCAAAACCCGCTCCGAAATCGTCCGCGCGGTCGAATGGCTTAAAAAGCAAAACATTCAAACCACCTACTCCCTCGGCCTCCGCGCCGCCGCACTCTCCCAGTTTGGCGGAGCCGACCGCGACCCCGTCCTCCGCCGAGACACCCAACGCCTCATCGCCATGATGATCGACGGCGGAGCCCATCGCGGCTTGTACACCTACGGCAAACCCGCCGACGCCAACGCCTGGGGCGACCTCTCCAACGCACAGTACGGCGTCCTAGGCGTCTGGTACGCCGCCGAAGCAGGCATTGAAATCCCCCGCGGATACTGGCAACGCGTCGAGGAAGCCTGGGTCACCGCCCAACAAACCGACGGAGGCTTCGCATACCGCACCGGCCGCGGCGGAAGCTACGGCTCCATGACCGCAGCCGGAATCGCGACCCTCGCCATCACCCACGACTTCCTCCACGCCTCCACCGCCGGCGGAATCCAGGGCCGCGTCCAAGCCAAACTCTCCAAGTCCGCCGCCGCCATGGGAAAAGCCGTCTCCTGGCTGGACAAATACTTCCTCGTCGACCGAAACCCCGGCCGCGACACCTCCCTCGACGGCGCAGCCGCCGCCCCCGGCCGCTTCCGAGGACTCGGAAACTTCGCCGACGGCTCCTACGTCCACTACATGCTCTTCGGGTACGAACGCGTCGGCGAAGCCACCGGCCAAACCCGCTTCGCCGGCGACCGCTGGTTCGACAAGGGTGCCCGCTACCTCATCGCCACCCAGTCCGGCGACGGCTCGTGGGTCAACGGGGCCTTCGGCGGAACCATCGACACCGCCTACGCGCTGCTGTTCCTCTCCCGCGGTCGCTCGCCCGTCGTCGTCCAAAAGCTCCAATTCGACGGCAAATGGAACAACCGCACGCGCGACGCGGCTTCCATGGTCCGCTGGCTTCGCCGCGAAACCGAACGCCACGTCAACTGGCAAATCACCCGCCTCGACTACCCCTTCGAAGACCTCCGCCAATCCCCCATCCTCTACATCGCCTCCGACAAAGCCCTCTCCATCCCCGAGGCACAGTGGCACCTCCTCAAACGCTACCTCGACGAGGGCGGCCTGATCCTGGCTGCCGACGAGGGCGGCGGCGCCTTCTCCGCCTCCTTCGAGGAACTCCTAGGTCGGCTCTACCCCAAGTACGTCTTCCGCGACATCGGCCCCGAGCACCCCTTCCTCGCCGGCAACTTCGCCGTAAGCGCCCTCGAAGCCCCCGTCCGCGTCTTGGGCAACGGCGTCCGCGAGCTCTGCGTCGTCCTCCCCCGCGGCGACTTCCCCTGGCGCTGGCAGCGCACCCTCGGCACCGTCTCCGGAAAAAGCCCCGAGTTCTCCCTCGTCGGCAACATCCTCGTCAACATCACCGGCCGGGCCAACCTCCGCAACAAAGGCGTGTACCACTTCGAATCCTTCGATCCCGAACGAACCCCCGCTCGCGAACCCTGGACCGTCGCCCAACTCTCCTACGGCGGCAACTGGAACCCCGAACCTCTCGCCTGGGAACACCTCAAATCCCGCCTGCACAACGCCGGAACCGCCGAGCTTCGCGTCGTCACCCTCTCCCTCGACGACGGTTCCCTCCGCCCGGACACCAAGCTCGCCCACCTCACCGCCACGCACGTCCCCGCCCTCTCCACGCGCGAGGTCGCCTCCCTCGCCCGCTACCTTGAGCAGGGCGGAATGCTCCTCATCGACGCAGCCGGCGGCGACGCCGACGTTGGAATCTGGGCCGAGTCCCTCCTCAAACAAGCCCTCCCCACCGCCGAACTCCGCGACATCCCCACCGACCACCCGATCTACGCCGGCGTACTCTCCCAAGCCGGCACACTCACCTACCGCGCCGCCGCCACCGACCGCGTCGGCGCCCGCCAAGCCCCCCCCAGACTCCGCGGCCTCTTCCTCGAAAACCGCCTCGTCGCCGTAGTCTCCGCCGAAGACCTCACCGCCGGTCTCGTCGGCTACCCCCACGACGGAATCATCGGGTACCCCCCCGAAGCCTCCCGCACCCTCGCCACCAACCTCCTGCGATTCGCCCACACCTCCAACTAGCAGCCTCCCTCGCCGGACATCAGTGCGCCCCCGCCCCCAGCGGAACCGACGCCGCTACCACATACCCGCCCTCAAGGTTGGCGAGGCGCGTAAACCCAAGCTGATGCAGAATTCGGTACGCCACATACCCGCGCTGCCCGATCTGGCAGAATGTCACCACCGCACGGTCCCTCGGTAGCTCCGAAGCGCGCCGGCGGAGTTCCTCCAGCGGAATGTTGATCGCCCCCGGCAGGCTCCCGCCCGCAAACTCCGCCGCGCTGCGAACGTCCAACGGCAGCGCCTCCGCGGGGATTACACGAACCGTCTTGACCACCCCCGCCAACTGGTTCTCCGCCACGAACGCGGCCATGTGCAGCGGATCCTTCGCGCTGCCAAACTGCGGCGCATAGGCAAGGTCCAGCCGCGCCAGATCCTCCACCGTGCCCCCAAAGTGCAGCACCGTCGCCAAAACGTCGAGTCGCTTGTCCACACCGTCCCGGCCCGCCACCTGCGCCCCCAGCAGCTTCCCACTTCCCGGCTCGTACACCAACTTCACCCTCAGCGGATGGGCGCCCGGGTAGTAGCTCGCGTGGTGCGACGCGGTAATCACTGCGGTTTCATGTGCAATCCCCGCCGCGACCGCCGCCTTCTCCGTCAGACCCGTCAACCCCGCCGACAGCGAAAACACCTGAACAATCGCCGTCCCCATCACCGTCCCGGCGACCGGCTGAGAATCCCGCGGAACCGCGCCGCCCCCAGCCACAGTCCCCGCAACCCGACCCTGACGGTTCGCCGGCCCGCCCAGCGGAACCCGGGCAAACCCGCGCGTCACGCCGTTGACCACTTCCGTCGCATCCCCCACCGCCAAAATCGCCGGATCGCTCGTCCGCTGCCACCCATCAACCGCAATGCCCCCCGTCGCCCCGATCATCAGCCCCGCACCCCGCGCAAGCTCAACGTTCGGACGAACGCCAATACTCAAAAGCACAAGGTCCGCCGGGAACAACCTTCCATCCTCCGTCTCCACCCCCGTCACACCCTCCGCACCTCCCACCAGCCGCCCCAACCCCGTCCCCGTCACCACGTTCACCCCGTGCGCCCGCAACTCCAGCTCCACAAGCGCCGCCATCTCCGCGTCCAGCGGTGGAAGCACCTGACCGCTCTTCTCGATCAGCGTCACGTCGAGCTTCCTGTCCGTGAGCGCTTCCGCCATCTCCAGTCCAATGAAGCCCCCGCCCACCACCACAACACGACGCACGCCGCCGCGACCCAGAAGCTCCTGCACCCGCCGCGTGTCCTCCATGCTCCGCAGCGTCAGCACGTTCGGGGCGGTCGCGCCGGCAATCGCCGGAACAATCGCCGCTGCGCCGGTCGCGATCACCGCCACGTCGTAGGCAAAAACCTGTTCCTCTCCGGCGTGCACCGCGTGAACCGTCCGCGTCGAACGGTCGATCCGCACCGCGCGCGTCTGCGTCCGAACGTCGATGTTGAATCGATCGGCGATCCGCTTCGGCGTCGTCACCAACAACGCCGACTCGTCCTTGATCCGGCCGGCGATGTGGTACGGCAGACCGCAGTTGGCGAACGACACGAATCCCCCGGCTTCGAGCACCGTGATCCGCGCCGACTCATCCAACCTCCGCGCCCGCGTCGCAGCCGACATCCCGCCCGCAACCCCGCCGATAATCACAATGTTCTTTGACATCTTCTCAACCCTCGATTCAACGATTCCACGGAAAAACCGCCAGCATCCGCGCCATCCCGCACGTGTCCGTCACGCCCGAAAATGCCAGCCCCGCTCCGATGAACCCGCTCACGCCAAAAAACGCCGGATGCACCGTCAGCCCGAGCACGACACCCACCAGCACCATCGACCCCGCAAAGATCCGCGTCTGCCGATCAATGCTGATCACCCCGCCCGACGTCTCCTCCACCGGCAGCCCCGCAGCCCGCCACCCATCGGTTCCCCCCTCCACCACCGCCGGCTGCGCGACGCCCAGCGACGCCATCCGTTCCGCCGCCTTCCGCGCCCGGGCGCCCGACTTGCAGATCAGCAAGATGTTCCGCTTCGAAGCCGCAATCCCCGCGACCACCGAGTCGCTCAGCGAGTCCAGCGGAACGTTCCGCGCACCCACCGCGTGAATCTTTCGAAACTCCGCCGGAGTTCGAACATCGATGAACTCATACTCATCCACCCGAACCTGTTCAGGTCGAACAATTGTCGTTGCCATCTGCAAACTCCTCGTTAACCCTTGATCCCAAACTGCTCATGCTCCGCCCGGACCTGTCGTACCACCCCGTCACACACCAGCCCGCAAATCTCAAACAACGCCGCGTCCCCCACCTTGCACACCACACGCGTCCCCACCCGCGTGGACTCCACCCACCCAGCCGACCGCAACACCGACAAATGCTTGCTCACCGACGCCTGCCCCAACCCCGTCAGTGTCACCAGCGTCCCCACATCCGCCGACCCATCCTTCAACCGAAGCAAAATTCGAACCCGGTTCGGGTCGGCCAGCGCCGCAAACCGGGCCACAACTCGTTCAATCATCGCTTCGCTCATTTGCATATCGTGATATTCTAGTATTGGAATAAAAGAAATCAAGTGACCGGAGAAGTTTCTGCACTCAAGTGCTTTAATCCCCCATGCAAGACCGGTCCAACTTCCTCACCGAGCTTCCCAACCCCGCCTCGGAGTTCCTCGACAGCCTCTCCGTCGAGGATCAGGTTAAGCTCATGCACCAGCAAGACTTGCAAGCCGCCAACGCCGTCGGAGAAGTCGGCCCGGCCATCGCCGCGGCTGTGAAAATCGTCACCGAACGCCTCCGCCTCGGCGGCAGGCTCCTTTACGTCGGCGCCGGCACCTCCGGCCGACTCGGCGTGCTCGACGCCAGTGAGATCCCGCCCACCTTCCGCGCCGACCCCGAGCTCGTCCAAGGTATCATCGCCGGCGGTATACCGGCCATCTTCAAAGCCCAGGAAGGGGCCGAAGACGACGCCAGTGGAGGCGAACGCGATCTCGTCGCAAAGAACCTGACAAGCAAAGACGTGGTCTTCGGCATCACAGCCGGCGGCTCGACACCCTACGTCCATGGAGCCCTCCGCTACGCGAAAACCGTCGGGTCAGCCACGATCTTCCTCTCCTGCGTCGCACACTTCCCCGGCGAAACCGAGGTCGACGTCGTCATCCGACCCCTCACCGGCCCGGAAATCGTCACCGGAAGCACCCGCCTCAAAGCCGGCACCGCCACCAAGCTCGTGCTCAACACCGTCACCACCCTCGCCATGGTCGGCTTGGGGAAGACCTACGGCAACTGGATGGTCGACGTCCAAGCCAGCAACGCCAAGCTCCGCGACCGCGCCGCCCGCATCGTCCAAACCCTCACCGCCACCACCCGCCCCCGCGCCGAGGAACTCCTCGCCCTTGCTGGTGGCCACGCCAAAGTCGCCATCACCATGCACAAGCTCAACGCCACCGCCGAAACCGCCAAAGTCGCCCTCGGCGCCGCTGGTGGGTCTCTGCGGAAAGCCACCGAAAAGTAAATTCCCCCTCCCTTTCCCTACGGCTCACGGACGCAATCAAGGAGTTTCAGGGCCTCGGCCCGCGTGCGACTCACGCGGGACTGGGCCAAAGCGTCGTCGACATCGGCTTCGGTGAGGCCGACCTCCCGGGCGACGACTGCGGCTTCGGCGTCGGCCGGTAGGACTTCAGCCAGCTCTTCGGCCACCAACGCGCGAAGGCATTTGAACTGCGCGGCGGTCATCGCGTCCGACTGAACCTGCAGGAAGTATGTCGCCGCGAACGCCACCGCCGCGGACAAGAGTATTGCGATGGCCACCGTCCGCCTCACGATCTCGCCTCCTTCACGCGCCCCGGTCGGTCGGAC
>JBBRUM010000028.1:0-15484 GCA_038247815.1 Tepidisphaerales bacterium
GTTCCATACGCATGACCCCGACACCCATGTCCGAGGGTCGGTTAGTGTCATCCTCCGTGTAATCCGGATCACGTGAATCACTCAGCAAACTGATCATGGGATACCTCCATGAGTCCGTGCTTCCGTCCCGGAAGCGGTTCCGTACGTCGACAAACTTCTCTACTACCTCCCCCGGGTGCGCGGTTGCGCCCTTTCATAGAGATCGGCTTGGGGTGAAGATTCCCAACAAAAATAGCACGCCCAATGTCACCGCAGGCGACGCCCGTTGGCGTTTGATTCAGGAGCATCGCCGGAGTCCGGTAGAGCCAGTGTCGCGTCCCCGAGTTCTTCCGCGGGGCAGACTTCGGCTAAGATCCTCGTGTGCGCCGCGTTACCTATTCCGCCGTTATCGCCTGCCTCTTGTTCGTCGCCCTCACTACGCCCGCTGCGGCCCGGTCCCCGGCGGACATCGCTGCCCCAACCGCCCGCTCGCCCACGCAGTACCGCGACCAGCTTCGATCGGAGCTCGATTCCCTCCTGCGGGTTGGCGTGAATCGCCCGTACGGCTTGGCGTGGTCCGACGCCCCGGAGCCCACGCTCCGCAACGCCCCCCGCAACAGTCCCGCACCCATCGTCTCCTACGAGTCCTCCCACACACCCGCAGCCGGTTTACTCCTGCACCTCGCCTCGCGCCTCCTCGACACGACCCCCGACTTCGCCCCCGAAGCACAGCGCTTTTCCGAAGCCGCCCTGGCCGTCGCCCGCGGCATGCAGTCGTCAGTTGATAGCAACGGCCGCCTTCCCGGCAGCGCGACTTTCACCCCCTCCGGCGTTTCCAACCGCGAGCCTTATGGCAGCTTCCCCCGCCGCAACCCCACCACAGCCGCCCTCGGCTTCCTCCTCATCCTCGACCGCGACTTGGACGGCAAGGACATCCGCGTCGCCTCGACCACCGTGCGAATGTCCAACTGGCTGCTTAAGCAGCAGCTCAGCCCCGGCGTGTTCCCGGTGTCGATCGAGTTTCCGGGCGAGAAGTACCCCCGCCGCGTCGTCCGTTTGGACCTGCCCGACACCCGCGACGGAGTCCTGACGCTCCTGCTCATCCAGCTCTCCGCCAAAGACCGCGACACCTCCCTCCCCTCCACCCCCGCCCGCTTCGCAGCCGAGCGCGCCGTCCAACAACTCATCCGACTTCGCATCTCCGAACTCGGTAAGTCCTCCCGCCACCTCTGGCCCTCCGTTTTCGACATGAACTCCAATGTTATCACCGTTTTCCCCGACCTCCCCCCAGCCGGCAACCTCCTCGCCTCGCGCTACGCCCTGCAAACCCTCCTCGCCTACCACCTACACACTGGCGACTTCGAGATCTTCGACATCGCCAAGCTCTCGGCTGAAGCCCTCTCCGAACGCAAAACCCCCGCCAACACCTTCCCCCTCATCGACGACCCGAAAAACAAGTACCCACCCCCCACCCCAAAACCTGCCACCGAACTCGAAGCCTTCACCAACCCCCCCGGCCCACCCATCTGGCCCCAAAGAGACTTCGGCATCTCCGGCACCCTCCGCACCACAGCCGACCTCCGCGTCCTCGGCCAGCCCACCTTCTCCCGCCTCACCGCCCGCACCATTCCCCCCGACCTCGCCCTCGCTTACATCCTCACCGGCGTGCTCGACCAACTCCCCACGGCCGACCTCCCCCTATCAGCCGCCCAGATTCCCCCCTTCCAGCTCGCCTACCCCGAGTTCTTCGCCCCCCTCGAAGGCCCCGAGCCCGTCAACCTCGCGCCCCGAATCAAACGCCTCGCCGCGCTCTACCTCTTGGCGTCATGGGAACAGCGATTCTCCACGCCCGCTTCCCCCCCCTCTCCGTGACGCTACTTCCGATCGCCGCCGCGCGGCCTCGGCTTCCTCGACATTTTGGAGGCCATGTGCTTCCTAACCCGCTCGACCAGCCACGCCAGCGGGTCTGTGTGCATCGCCCATGACTTTCCCACCATCGTCGCCACCATCGCTGCTTCCTAGATCAAGCCCGGCGACCAGCCGTTCTGCCACCGCACCGTTCGCGCCACGTCCGGACTGACCGTGATCACGGCGGTAAACTCGTTGTCATTGGATACTGCCGCGAATTGCCGCTCGACTTCGCCCGTGTCGCCGTCGAGCAGTGCCGACAGCATCAGGCACATCGAAAACACCACATTGATCACGTCCGGATGCCGCCCGACGAGTTCCTTCATCTTTCCGGGTCGCCCCAGTTCCATCAGCAGCGGCGATTGCATGTGCCAAATCCCCTGATTGTCGCTCGAATTCCTCCGCAGCAGCTCGTCGAAGACGTCCGCCGCCTCCGCTCCCCGCCCGAAGTTGATCAGCAATTGTCCCTTCAATTGCATCGCGCGCATGTCAGGTCGCGTTTTAAAGTCCAGCCAGAACGGATGGCCGTCGGTTGACATGGTTTCTTCCCCCAGCTTTCGCCTCGCCGCGTTGACCGCCCTCCCCACCCACTCCAGCTTCTCTCGGTCGTCGGAGAACCGCCGGGCCATCGCGAGCAAGGCCCACGCGCAGTCCGCGTCCGGCGCAATGGCCTCGCGGAACATCTGCAACTGCCGCCGCGGACTCACGTTCCGTGACGCCTCGACCAGTTCCATTGCCCTGACCTCGGGAGTCTTCGCCTGGTCATTACCCGAGGTGTCCCCGCCCCCACCGAACCCGCTCAAATGGATTACCCTGCTCGGCCCGAGTTCGGCAGGATTCCCCTATGCCTGCAGTATCCGCAGAAAGTCCTGCAACGCCGTAGGCGGCTGGGTTGCCGCTGGTTTGTGCTTGGTTTGAAAGTCCGACAGCAGTATTGGCTGCGCCAATCGGTACACCACCTCACCGTCCGCCGTCATCACACGCTTCTCCCACCTTCCGCCTTGATCATCCCGCCAGCGTCCCATCACTCCCCCGCGGTCGCACTCTCCCACTCCGCCCCCTGACGCGCATCCCAAACGCGCAACCCGCGACCCACCTCCCTCTTCCACCTCCCCCCCTTCCCTTACTTCACCGGCTTGGTCGTAGGCTCGTCTTGCTTCGGGAAGAACCCCTCCGGGGCGAACCCCGCTCCCACCTTCAGCGCTTCGTGCAGCGGCGCGTACAGCTCGATCGAGATCCCGCTGAAGGGAATCTGCGACCCTTCAATCGGCTTGCCGCCGAAGGTCATGGTTGCCACGACCAGGATCGGCACGTTGTCGGGGATTTCGCTCATGGGCGGTTCTTTGGCGCCGCCTTCGGGTTCGCCGGGCATCCCAGCCGCCGCCCGCATCCGCATATGCATCGGGTGATAGTACCAGCGCTTGGCAGCCGCCTTGTCTTTAAACCACGCCATCACCACAAACTTTCCGCCCTGAAACTGCCCGGCTTCGGCGCCCAAACAACCTTCCACGCCCCGCAACTCCCGCACCATCGCCGCACCCATCTGTTGCATCGCCGCAGCCCCGCCCCCAATCGCCCCTACGCCCGCATCGCCACCCGCGCGAGCACCCGCTCCACCGCCCGCCGGACGCGTCGCCGGCCCGCCTCCCCCAGCCACCTGCCCCATCGCCCACCCCGACCCGCCCGCCAACACCACACCCAACACCACCGCGCCCAGCCTTTGGCTGACCATGTTCGCTCCTAGAAAAATCCACTCCCTCCAGCCCGCACGGCGGGCAGATTAACCGCCCACGCATCACAAACCAATCCGGCGTGCACACCTACCGCCGTCTACGCGCGAACAGCCCCAGCCCCACCACGCCCACCCATACCAGCGCCCCCGGCTCGGGAATCACGCCGGACACCAGCGACACCTGCAGCAAGTACATCTGAATCTGGTTCGACACCCCGCCGACACGAACGAAGTAATTAGCGCCACCCAGCACGGGAAGGGTAATCGTTTCGATCCCCCCCAGTCCGGTCAGGTTCACCGAGATCAGCGTGGTCAGAAGGTCCGGCCCGATGACAGCCAGCGTCAAGTTACCCAGCGCCGAGCTCACAAACGACGACTGAGCTCCCCCCTGCGGTCCCTCGTTGTACGTCGGCCCGCGCGGCGTCAAGGTGATCGTCAGTCCGCCCTGCTCGAGCGTCGTCACGCGGTAAAAGTCGATGTCCGAATCGTCGTCGATCGACACAAAATCCGTCTGCGTGCTCGACACCACCGACGTGGCCCCGGCGCTCGTCCCGATCTGTAACTGAGGCCCGCCCAATGACACCGAACCCAGCACGGTCGCACGGGCAGCCGTGTCGTTTCCAAGGCCCTTCTCGCGCGCGTCGCCGTAACTCCGCTGAACGGCGAGAATGTCGTCGAATTGCGGGCCATCGAACGACGTGTTGATGAACGGCTCCATCAACTGACTGGAGTTACTCGACTCCAAGTGTGCGAAACCAAGTCCGTGGCCGTGCTCGTGCATGAGGACGTTTCGCAGGAATCTGAAGTTGTTGGAGGAAGAGGCGAAGTTTGACGATTCGGAGGTGTCGATGACCATGTCGGCAATCGACGGGAAGAAGTTGTACGCCAGAACGCCATTCGGCCCGTCTATCGCGTGGCCACTGATCCGAACGTCACCGCGGACACCCGCCTGGCCGCCGAGTCCGCCGAACGTGCCGCTTCCTGGAACGAAGGTGTAAAGGTCCGATCCGTCGTCATTGGGCTCGTAGATGTACGACAACCCTGACAAGGCGCTCCACCTGGCGAACGACGACGAATAGTGCGTAAACCATGGCCGCTGTGTGAGATCCGACCCGCCGGGTCCCGTGCCGAAGATTCCGTCCATGTATGAAATCAGGTTCGACCCGTCTGAGCTTTCTCCGGCAACCTGACCGCCCGGTATCGCCGTCCCATCTGGGACAATGCTCCATCGCAACGTCACGGGAGTGCCCTGCGTAGGGGCATTCGGTGTTGCGCTGGTCGAAGTCCAGCGGGCGCCGATCCGAAAGGGTGCCGAAACGGCCTGTTCCGCCTGGCTGGGATCCACGGCAGCCCCGCCGGCCCCGTATCGCGCCAAGTGACAAGACACGCAAAAGCACCCGCCGCCACTCGTCGCCCCGTGGGCATGAACGGCGGGAAGAGACCCAAGAGCCACCGCCGCAAGAATCAGCACGCTCAATTTGCTCATTACTAAGTTTCTCCGTTCTTCAACCTACGCCACGTCCCCACCCATCGATGTACGCGCCACGAATAAAAAACAACTGCCTATTCACCTTCCCCAGAAAATGACATGAATCATCCTCCCTTTCTTGCCTCAACCTCCCAAACTCCGCCGCCGGTGGTGGCGCGTAGCACCTATCATTCCCCCCAATGTCCCATTCCGCCGCTGGCGAGTCTCTGACACTTGATCCCGCTCCGCCACGAGTTTGGGCTCTCACATGGCTGACGCCGCTGGTTTGCCGCCTGCTGTTTGTCGTCTTGGTGCTTTTTGGCGTTCTTTCTCGGCTGCACTACCTGCACTCTCCCGACGCCATTGGCTTGGCGCCGGACGAGGCGCAGTATTGGTTGTGGTCGAAGCAGTTGGACTGGTCGTATTACTCCAAGCCCGGGATGGTGGCGTGGATCATCGCTGGCTCGACCGCAATCTTCGGCGACACCATGCCCGCCGTGCGTTACCCCGCGCTGCTCATCGGTGTGCTGACCACTGTCCTGACCTATCTCCTGACCGCCAAGCTGTTTAACTCCGAGAAGCTGGCGCTGGGCGCGGTCGGCCTGTGTCACGTCGTACCGATGTTCATCGCCGGGTCGATGCTGATGACCATCGACCCGCCGTTTGTGCTGTTCTGGGCGCTGGCGACGTGTTTGTTCGTCGTCGCTGTTGTAGACAATAAGAAGTGGGCTTGGCCGCTGGCGGGATTGGCGATCGGGTTGTCGTTTCTTTCAAAGTACGCCGCTCTGCTTTGGCTGGTGGGTGTGCTCGTTGCACTGCTGGCGGACCGCAACTTGCGGCGGCACTTGTGGACTCCGTGGCCGTGGGTGATGACCGCGGTGGCAGCCGTTTGCACCTTGCCAGTAGTCCTCTGGAACGCCGGCCACGGCTGGGTGTCTGCGCAGCACGTCCGGGCAGACACGACCTCGGGGTTCAAGCTGCTTGAACCACTTTCATTCCTAGGCGGGACGATCGCAGCCGTGAACCCGCTGCTGTTCATCCTGATCGTCGCCGCCAGTGTGTACGCGTTCCGAGTCGCCCGCCGGTCTGACGGTGGCGTGGGGGGCGGCGGGGGGGTGGTTGGGGTCTTCTCTCATCCGGCGCGGGCGCGGCTGCTCGTGTTGACGGTCTTGCCGTATGCGGCGCTGGTGACGGCTTCGACGTTTTTCACCAACGCGCAGATCAACTGGTCGGCCCCGGTGTGGTTCGCGTTTCTCATAGTCACGGCGTGGTTCATGGGTACGCGGATGCAGTCGCTAGCGAAATGGAAGCCGTGGCGTGGCCTGCTCTGGGGTACGATCCTCACCGCGCTGATCGTCGCGCCGGTGGCGCATAATACGCGCTCGCTGTATCCGATGTTCGCGTACATCCAGACGAACTGGCTTGGCAATAAGACCGTGTCCGTCCGCAAGTGGGACCCGACGGCCCGGATGCAGGGCTGGGCCGGGTTCGCAGCCGATCTCGACGCCACCCGCCTCGCCCACCTCTCCCCAGACGCCTTCATCCTCGCCAACGACCGCACCGACGCCTCCGCGCTGGCTTTTTACCTCCCCGGTCAACCAAAGACCTACGTCATGGGCCCCTACATCGAAGACCCCGAAAGACGCGGCCGAACCTCCCAGTTCGACCTGTGGCCCGACCGCTCCCTCGACGTGAACTCGACCCAACTCCTCGGCAGGGACGCGATCTACTTCGGCACGAAATGGCCCGTCCTCGCCAAAGCCTTCGAATCCGTCACCGAACTCGACCCGATCGAAGTCAACGCGATCGTCGGCGGCAAGTCCTTCAACCTCACGACGAGAAGGGTCTACGCACTTCGGAACTTCAAAGGCTTCAACAAGCCGGTGGACGGGAAGGTGGATTTCTAGAGCGACGGAGGGGGGAAGGATCAAGGGTGAGGGCCCCAGATTCAGGACTGAAGTAAGAAAACAACGCAATCACTACCAACCACCAACCACCAGTTACCAACCCCGAACCAGTTAACTGCCAACCACCCTTGCCCCGCATAGTTCCTGCCATCGTCTTTCTTTCCGTCCTTGCCCTGGGGGTCGCGCTGATGTTCTTTGCCGACGCACGGGTCGCTACTTACCTCAACGAACAAGGCATCGCTGCCGCGCTCAGGCAAAAGGGTTCCTCGCTCCGCATCCTTTCCGAAGTGCTCAAGCAACCCGGCGAGTGGTACATCGCCCTCACCGCAGCCGTCATCGTCACACTTTTCCCACCCAAACCCTGGCGTGCCCCACTTCCCCTCGAAACGCCACCGGCGGCGGGAGGGCGATATCCGACTTGGACCGCCGCATGGCCCGCGACACTGTTCGTTGTCCTCTCCGCCCTCGCAGCCAGCGCCAACGTCCTTTTCAAATGGATCGCCGGTCGTCAGCGCCCCCTCCGCGGCGATCAGTTCTTCGGCGACGCGCTCACGTTCTCCCCATTCCGCGGCGGCTTGCCGGGGTTCTTCGACCAGACCAACCTCTCCCTCCCCTCCGGCCACGCGACCTCCGCCTTCGCCCTGGCCGCCGCCCTCTGCATCCTCTACCCCCGCCTCTCGATCCTCTTCGTCCTCGCCGCCACCGCCACCGCCGCCGAACGCGTCCTCACCAACTCCCACTACCCCTCCGAAGTCCTCCTCGCCGCCCTCCTAGGTACGACCACCACCCTGCTCATCGCAAAACTCTTCAAACCCAAAAGCACCGACCGCCCATCCTAAATCTGACATCTGACATCTGACATCTGGCATCCTGGGTCCCACATTCGACATCCCCTACTCCCCTTTCCCGCTCCACACGCACAGCAAGATCCCAAACTCGTATAGCACGATCAGCGGCACCCACAGCGCCAGCATGGTCGTCGCCACGTCCCCCGGCGCGATCACCGCCGCCGTTATCGATAGCGAGAAGTACACAATCCGCCTGCTACCCCGCAGCACTGCCAGCTCCAAGACCCCCACCTTGAACAGCGCCAGCACCACCAGCGGCAGTTGAAACGCCAAGCCGAAAACCAGCAGCGTCATCATCGTCAGGTCGACGTAGTCCGCGATCAGCGGCTGGGATTGCACGAGCTGGTCCGGCCCGTACATCACGACCACGACGTGGTCCTTGAGTCGGAGCTTTAGTCGCCCGTCCACCCCGTTGAACCACATCTGCCCTTCGGCTGGCGCTTTCGGGTCGCCCATCAGTAGCGGGATCGTCTTGACCGCCTCTGCCGGCACCTCGACCGCGCTCGACCCCGCCGACAATCCCACCCCAAACCCACTGTTAAACTGAATCAAAAACCGCACCGTCAGCGGCATGACCACCAAGTACGTCAGCGCCATTCCCGACAACAGCAGCACAATGCTCAGCGGGATGTACTTCCGAATCACCTTCTTCTCGGTGGGGTACAGCCCAGCGGCTACGAACAGCCAAAGTTGAAACACCAGCCACGGCGCCGCAATCGCCACCGCCACAATCAGCGACACCTTGATGTAGAGCATGAACGGCGTGACCAGGTCACCCGCGAACAGCGCCGTATTCATCCCCGCTTCCTGCAACCCGTCGATCAGCGGCCGACAGAAGAACACCACCACCCTCTCCCCCCAAAACAAACACCCCACCACCGCAATCGCCAACCCCATCAGCCCCCATGTAAGTCTCTTGCGAAGCTCCTCCAAGTGGTCGCCCAGCGACATGCGGTACTGATCAGGGTCGTAATCCCGATCCACGTCCTTCGCCGCAGTTTTGGCATCCGCCACCGACATCCCACTATCCTACACCCCGACCCCGCGCCCCACCCACAACCCACCCCCCGCCCACCCCCCGCTACGGGCGCGCTGCCACCGCTTGGCCCCCATCCGACATCCGCCTACCAACATTGCTCACGCCGCGCTGACGCGTTCAAAGCTCAGTTCCAGCCTATACCCCTCCTGCACGCGTTCGCACACGTCCACCACGGCGACCGTCCCCGGGCGGGGCAGAAACGGCGAAACCGGGAACGACAGCGACACCCGGCGACCGGGCAGGATCGGTTCCCGACTGCTGGCTGCCATGCCCCCGTCTTTCATCTCTTCCACCGACATCTCCAGCGCAGGTTCGATACGGGACGCCATCCACGCGTCCACCGGCCAAGCCTCCAGCGTCCATCCCAGTCCGCCCCCAGTCTTCCCGCCCTTGAGCGCAGCCTTTGTGTTTCGCGGCGCATTGGTCAGTCGCAGTGCAAGCATGGTCAGTCTCCGAGAGGGGTTTACTTCGCCACGGGCTTCTACCCGTTACATTCCTCTTCGGCGGTCCAACCGTAAAAATTGACCCCAACCCCCAGCCAAATCGTGGCGTACCCCCTTCTATCTATTAGCCGAATTCCTTAACCCGCCCTAGGTCCACCCCCGATCCACCCCTCATCCCCACCCCGATAACCTCCCACCCCCAAACCTTACCGGACTAGCCGCCCGCGTTTTCGAAACCCTCACGCACTCTCGACGAAACAAAAATCTCACCGACGCCTCCCCGAAAACACTATCGGACCTCTTTCCCGTCCCTCTGGAATGGTGATCTCGATGTCATTTTCTTTCCCTGACCACCGCCCTGCCCCCCTCCTCCACGACCACCAGTCCGAAGTTCTTGGCGGCGATCGTCCCGTAGTCGTGGCCGGCTTTGGACGGATACACTCCCAGGTAGGTCAGTGGCTGGCTGCCGGTGTTGACCGTTCTGTGCGACGTTTTCCCCGGCACGTACACGGCGACGTTTTCCGCCAAACGGACCGTTCGCGGGTTCCCGCCGCCCTCGTCTTCGAGAACCATCAGGCCTTCCCCGCCCAAGCCGATGTAGAACTCCGCCGCCTCGCGCCAGCCGTGCAGGTGGCCTTTGGTGAGGAAAAACTCGCCGCCCACCTTCCCCGGCTGGATCACGCCGATTCCGCAGTGTAGCCCGCCGTCGGCGGCATCGGGCTCGAAGGCGCTGACGGTGTAGACCAGGGGGTTTCCCCGTGCCAGCTCGGCGGCATACCCCTGTGCGTCCTCAAAACAACCTCGGAGGTCGGCGAGGTACCGCCGCACAACGATTCCTCCCTCGATCGTTCCAGCCGAGGGATCGAACCGCCGCGAAAGTTCGACCAAATTCATCGCAACATCTCTGTATAGCTGCGCATCAACACATCGTGCACGCGGTCGTCGTGTTTGATTCCTGCTTCCTCGTACGCCAGCAGGACCGCGCCCAGTACTGGTGCCATCTTAGCCGCCCCGACCTCGGCTCCGGCAGGCAGGGCTTCCCGAAGCGCCCCGTAGACACGCTCGCGATAGGTGGCCGAGTTCTCGATGAGTCCGCCCGAGGTGCTAACGCGGACGGTTTTCTTGAGCAGGTCGAGTCGGTCCGCTGCGTTCATGACGATCAGCACGAGTTCGCGTACGCCGTTGGCGACGATTTCGGTGGCGACCTTGTCGCCGCCTTCCCAGGCTTTGATGACGGCGGGAGCGAGTTGTCCGACTTCGGTTTTGGTCACGCCGGTTTGGTACACTTTTTTGACAATTTGGCGGATTTCTGTGAGTCCGAACCCTTCGAGTACGCCAGCCAGCACGGGTGATGGCGGAAACCGCCCGTCGGCGACGCGGACGGCGGCTTGCATGGCGCTCATTCCCAGTCCGAAGGCGCTTCCGCCGTCGTCGAGGATGCTTCCCCAGCCGCCGGATTGGCAGGTTTTCCCGTCGGCGGTGCGTCCGTAGCAACTGCTGCCGGTTCCGACGATCAAGGCCATGCCTTCGGCGCCCGCCAACCCGCCGGCAAGTGCGATGCGGATGTCGTGGTCCACGCCGAGTCGGCCGCGGATACCGGCTTGACTCATGACGTCGCGGGCGAGTGCTTGGTCTTCGGCGCCGACGACGCCGGCCGTTCCGGCGAAGGTGGCGACGACGGCGTCCATCGCGACGCCTGCCTGCTTAAGTGCCGCCTCGGCGGCTTCGCGGACGGAGCGTGTGGCGAGATCGATTCCGCCCTCGTAGGGGTTTGACGCCCCGCCCCGCCCGACGCCGACGACGCGACCGCCCTCTTCCGCCGCCACCACGCGAGTCGACGTTCCACCACCATCAATGCCCAAATAAACCTTCATTTTCTAAACCTTCCAGATCGAATAACCCGTAACGGCCAGCCCGCGCGTGGTGCCAACTCAGTCTTCGCGACTTTACCAGAGCCCCCTAGCCATTTCCCCCCCCTCCGGTTAGACCCTAGGTCAACCACGGAGCTTTCCCCATGTACGGCGACATGTATCAGGCCCTGTTTTACATCCTCTGCCGGTACCTGCACGTTGTGTGCACGACGCTACTGGTCGGCGGGACTCTGTTTTACGAGATGGTGGTTCCGGTGGCCATTGGTGAGCTTCGCCCGGAGTCGCAGCTCGCGGTGTTCGGGCGGGCGAGGTGGGTGTTTCGGTGGATCGTTTGGCTGTGCGCGTTTGTTTTGCTTTTCACCGGCGTGGTGATTTCGTATCAGTACTGGGGGCCGTATACGACGCTGGGTGCGGCGGACATTCCGCCGATGCGGCCGGGGTGGTGGTGGGCGGCGCACTCGGTCGCGGGGGTGCTGGCGATTTTGGTGTCTCTGATGCTCACGGTCGGCTCGCGTCCGCCGGACCGCCCTTTGACTTGGATGCGGTTCAATCTGATGCTTCTGCTGGTGGTGATGTTTCTGGCGTCGGCGACGCGGCACGTGCGCGACTCGCAGATGAACCCGCCGATCCCGTTCATTCCCCCGTCGTTCAACATCAGCCCCGAAACCGAAGAACCCTCGACCACCCTTCCGTCGACGCAGCCGTAACTGACCACCCCTAAGCTTCCCCGTGCCATTCCCCGACTTCCCCCCCAATTCCGGGCCACCGCTCCCCTCGGGGGTCGAGATCGCGCCCGGGGTGCGCGTGCACGAGGATCTTCTCGAACTCAGCTACGCCCGTTCCTCCGGGCCAGGCGGGCAGAACGTCAACAAGGTGTCGACAAAGACTCTGCTCCGAATTGATATCGGTGCCCTCCCGATCCACCCCGACGCCAAGTCTCGACTTCGGGCGATGGCCAACCATCGACTGGTGGGAACGCCGCCCGACGACCAGCTCCTCTTCACCTCCGACTCCCACCGCACGCAGGAAGCCAACCGCAGTCACTGCTTCAGCGAACTCCGAACGCTGCTGGTGGCCGCGATGAAACGCCCGAAACCGCGGCGAGCGACCAAACCGTCGAAGGGCGCCCAGCGTCGCCGGCTGGAGGGGAAGAAACTCCGTTCGTCGGTGAAGCAGAACCGCCGCCCGCCGTCGGATTGAATCAGCGGCGCGCGACTTGCCGTGGGCGAAAAAGAACCCCGCGATCGCGGGGTTCCCCTGTTCGTCGGACTCGACGGGCGGATCAGTCGTCTTCGTCTTTGAAGTCGTCGTCTTCGTCGTCATCGTCGTCATCGTCGTCGAACGAGTCGAACTCGTCGTCTTCCTCCTCGTCCTCGTCGTCTTCCTCATCTTCGTCGTCGTCGAGGTCGTCGTCTTCTTCTTCCTCGACTTCTTCATCTTCCCCTTCGTCTTCCTCCTCGTCCTCGTCGTCTTCCTCTTCCTCGGCTTTGCGTTTGGCGGCGTCGGGTAGTGCGGTTGCCCACATCGACGATCCCTCGCCGAGACCCACCGCGTTCAACAGCGCAATGTCCGTTTCCTCGACACCCAAAACCATCTCGATGTTCATTGATCAGTCCCCGTGAAAATCCGTTTCAAACAAGGTCCAGCCGAAAGTGGACGCATTAAAGGGATACCCCCCCCACCCCGTCAAGCCCCCCACCCTCCCGTTCTTCCGGCAGCCGTCGCTCAACTTCCTCCCCCGGGTTACTCCACGCGCTTGCCCCGCAACCGAATTGCGTTTCCCAGCACGGTCACGTCGCTGAGCGCCATAGCGCCCGCCGCGATCAGCGGGCTGAGCATCCCCATCGCCGCCAGCGGGATGGCCAAGACGTTGTAAACAAACGCAAAAAACAGATTTTGTCGAATGACCCGCATGGTCTGGCGACTGAGCAGGATGGCGGTCGGCAGGCCTGAGAGACTGGACCCGACCAGGACAATGTCGCCGGTCTCCTTGGCGACATCGCTTCCGCTCCCGACGGCGACTCCGAGGTCGGCGGCAGCCAGGGCGGGCGCGTCATTGACGCCGTCGCCGACCATGGCGACGACTTTTCCCGCCGCCCGCATTTTTCGGATGGCGTCGGCTTTGCCTTCGGGTCTGACGCCCCAGAGGACGGTGGTGATTCCGGCGGCGTCGGCGGCGCGGCGGGCGGCGCCTTCGTTGTCGCCGGTGAGAAGCACGACTTCGAGGCCCATTGCTTTTAGTCTTTCCACGGCTGCGCGACTGTCCGGCCGGAGTTCGTCGCGGAGTCGCACGACGCCCGCCAGTCGCCCGCCGACTGCGACGAACACCTCCGACTCTCCGCCCGTGTTCGCCCCGCCAACTCCGTTTTCCCCTCCGGCCACGGCCACGTCCTTGGCTTGCATCATCGCCCGACTGCCCGCCCAGACCGTCCTGCCGAGGTCCGACGCGAGGCGGACCTCCGCGACCACGCCCAGGCCCGCCTCGTTGGTGAACGCCCCCACCTTCCCCAGCTCGACGCCCATCCCGCGCACGTAGGCGACGATCGCCTTTCCCAGTGGATGCTCGCTGGCGCTTTCCGCGCCGCCAACGAGGGCGAGGAGCTCGGATTCGTCGGTCTGTCCCGCGAAGAGCTCGACCGAGCTCACCACCGGCTTGCCGGCGGTGAGCGTGCCGGTTTTGTCGAGGACGACGGTGCGGACTTTTTCGGCGTGTTGGAGTGCGCCGATGTCGCGCATGAGGATTCCGCGTTTGGCCCCCTTGCCGGTCCCGACCATCAGTGCAGCCGGCACGGCCAGCCCCAGCGCACACGGGCAGGCGATCAGCAGTACGCTGCACACACTGTTGGCGATCATCCCCCACGTCCTCCCGGATTCCCACCCCGCCCACGACCCCCACGCGAACCAGCCCACGCCCGTGAAAACGGCGATTCCCACCACGACCGGAACAAATACGGCGCTGATCCGGTCGGCCAGCCTCTGCACCGCCGGCTTACTGGCTTGGGCTTCCTCGACGAGTCGAACGATCTGTGCCAGCGCCGTTTCGCTGCCCGTGCGGGTGACCCGGGCGACCAGGCGGCCGTCTTGGTTGACGGTCCCTCCCACGAGTTCGTCGCCCACGTCGCGGAGAACCGGGAGGCTTTCGCCGGTGAGCATGCTTTCGTCGACCGAGCTTCGTCCTTCGACGACCACGCAGTCTGTGGGCACGCGGTCGCCCGGGCGGACGAGCACCCGGTCTCCGACGACGAGCTCGGCGACGGGAACTTCCTCCGGCTCGGCGATCTTGGCTGGCGGGGGTCCGTTCAAGACGCTGAGGGACACTCCGCGGCGTTTCACCTCTCCCCCCAAAATGGGGGACGTCGCGGGGGTCGGTGCGGAGGGCATTCTCCAGGCCGTCGCCGGCGCGAGCTCCAGAAGCTCCCTAATGGCTGAGCTGGCGCTGCGACGTGCCCGCGATTCGAGGTAGTGCCCTAGAGAGATCAGCCCCAGCAGGGCCGTGCTCTCCATGAAGTACAGGTGCGGCAGGGTGCCCCACCAGCCCAGCTCGAACCCCACGAGCGCCACGAGAGAGTAGAAGTACGCCGTGCTGAACCCCATCGAGATCAGCACGTCCATGTTCGTTGTGCCCGCCCGCAGCCCCTTCCACGCCGACACGTAAAACCCCCGCGCCCCGTAAGCGATGCCCACCGTCGCCAGCGCCAGCGCGACGTAATTGAACCAGTGCGGCAGGTGTGCGCCCGTGGCGATCTTGTAGCCCCAATGCCCGATTTCAATCGGTGCCCACAGCGTCAGTCCGACCAATGCCCGGCGCAGCCAGTCGGCCGTCTCCCGCTCCTGCCGTTTGATTCGTTCGTCCTCCCCGGCACCGGAAGCTTCCAACTCCGAGTGATATCCGATAGCCGAAATCGCCTCGGCTACCCGTTCGCTGGAGGTCACGCCCGAGTCGAACCGTAAGAGTGCCCGCCCGCGTGCGAGGTTCACGCGAATGTCCCTCACGCCCGTCACCTTCAACGCCGCCCGCTCGACACTGGCGACGCATGAGGCGCAGTCCATACCGTCAACGCGTAGGAACACCTGAGTGCTGGCAACGTCGCCATCAGTGCCGGTGTTCCGCAATGTTTCGCCATTGACTTGCACAACGCTCATAGACGTCCTCGTCGCTGACCACTTTCCGCCCGGAGGACTATACAACACGTCGCTCCCCCTAACCGCCATCGGCGGAGTGGGGTTGGATTCCGCAGATGGATGAAGCGATGTTTTAAGTTTGCATATCGGCAGGAACTTGACATCGA
>JBBRUM010000029.1:0-15412 GCA_038247815.1 Tepidisphaerales bacterium
GCCCGACGTCGTCGTCCCACGACCGTCCACCCCCGGCGGTGGGCTCAAGGGGATTCGCTAGTGGGGGGCCACGCAATGCGACGGCTGCTGGTGGCCTCGGGAAACGCGGGCAAGGTCCGCGAGTTCGGCGAGCTCTTCGCCCCCCTCGGCTGGGCCTGCGCCAGTCTCCAGACCCTCGCAGCCGAACGCGGCGTAACCATCCCCGAGCCCGAGGAAACCGGCCGCACCTTCCGTGCCAACGCCTGCCTCAAAGCTTCAGCCTACTCCCTCGCCGCGCGGCTATGGACCCTCGCCGACGACTCCGGTTTGGAGATCGACGCCCTCGGCGGCGGCCCGGGCGTTCACTCCGCCCGCTGGGCCGCCAAACACGGCGTATCCGACGCCGCCGGCGGTAAAGACGCATCCAACAACCGCCTCGTACTCGAACAACTGCGCGACGTTCCCGACGGCCGCCGAACCGGCCGCTTCGTCTGCGTGCTCGCCCTCGCCGACCCTGCCGGCAGGGTCGTCCTCACCGCACGCGGCTCCGTCGAGGGCGAAATTCTCCGTTCCCAGCGCGGCACGGGCGGCTTCGGATACGACCCGATGTTTCTCATCCCGCGACTCGGCAAGACCACCGCCGAACTCGCGCCCGACGAGAAGCACGCCGTCAGCCACCGCGGCGGCGCGACCCGCGCGATCGTTGAACTTATGCGCCAGCACGGCCTGGCCTTCGCCGCCGATCGGCACGTTCCCGGAGGTGTGCATTGAGTAGAATCTTAATCGCCGTGTCCTCGCCCTGGGCGTCGGAACGCGTCGCCCCCGTCGTGGCCGACCTCGCCACGCGACTCGCCGCTGAGGTCCTGGTCGTCCACGTCTCACGCCCCTCAGCCGGCCAAATGCGCGAACAAGAACAAGCCGAAGGCGAAGCCGCCATCTCCACCCTCCGCGCCAGGCTTCAGGAAGCCCGCCTCACCGTCAAAACACTCCTGCTCTTCAGCGACGACGTCGCCCGCGCCGTGCTCAACACCGCCGCCGAACGCGAGTGCACCCTCATCATCCTCGGAATGACCGGCAAAAATGTCTTCGCCCGACTGATGGCCGGAAACGTGCCCGTGGAACTCATCAAGAACACCACGATCCCCGTCCTGCTCCTCCCGCCCGACGGCGGACCCGTGTAAGCCCAAACGTCACATCGCAGTCAAGCGCCGCAGCCCCCTCTATTGCTCCACCGGCTCGCGGTCCGGCCTTCGCGACTGGGTGTGCAGCTGCACCTCGACCTTCCCCGCCTTCGGCGAGTTCGCCAACCACTTTCGGAAGTTGCCGCACCACGCCTCCCAACCCGACGAGCAGCGGGCCTTGAGGAACTTGCCGTAAAGCTGGTCGAGGGTGCTCGCAAGGGTTTGGATTTGGTCGAACCGCACTTCAAGCAGCTCGCGCGGGTTGGTGGCCGTGTCGGCGTTGGCGTCGGGGTTGTCCGGGAGCTTGGCGGAGGAAACCGCGAAGCCCTCGGCCCCGAAGGTCAGCGCGAACTGCTGCCCAGCCGTATCGAGGATCAGCCCGACCTTTCGTGGAACCTTGCCCGATCGCAGGGCGTCGCGGGCTTCGGGCATGCGGGTCGGGCCGTCGCCGCGCAACGAGTCTCGGCCGGTTTGACCGAAGGCGCAGTCGAGGTCCAGCGACCGGTCAATCATCACCGTCGCGTCGGTCTTGTCGGGCAGCTCGATCGTGCCACTTCCCGACTCGGATTCCTGCCACAGCCACAGCAGGAATTCGTTGCCCAGAAACTCCTTCGGTTCCGGCCCCTTCGCCACCCACGGGTACTCCGCCGGCTGACCTTCGCCCTCCGGACCGAGCACGAATCGCGTCGGCTTGAAGTCCTCGTAGTCGCGCCGCTTGCCGAGCGTCTCCAATTGCCGCAGGGCAACCGCCCCCGCCGTCAGCGGCAGCAGTTCAGCAGAGAACGTCCGCTCGAAAAGCTCCCGCAGCTTCTCCAGCGACTGCCCCGTGGCCGGCGAATACACCACCGCCCCCGCCGTGTTCCACAACACCGGAACCAGCTTCGACCGCCGATGGCGCCCCTCTCGAAGTTCCTCATCGAGCTTCCTACCCACAGCGTCCTTAATGTCCTTCTTCTTCGCTTTCGACAAAAACCCCGACGGCGACTCCGCCAGCGCAGCCTCCTCCTCCAGCGCCTCATACGCCCTCTTCAATTCCCCCGGCGCCTTGTTCGTGTCAATCCGAAGCGCAAATAAAACGCTGTTTGAGAACACGTTGTGCTCAAAGGAAAAAGTCCCGTCGAACAAGTGCCTCCCCCCCGACCACCCATAATCAACTTCCTGCGGCACACCGATATCGCCCACCTTCAGCGCGTTGTTCCGCAGCAGGTCGAGAAGTTCCTCCGAGGGACCAAACGTCTCCCCGGAAACGACGGCGAGTCGACGAAATGACACAGAGCCTGAGGCGAATCCCATGGTCGGTTGATCTCCCTGAATTTGAATCGCGGCGATGGTAGCCCGCCCGCCGCGCCGGCGCAGCGCACAATACGGTTTTGCGACAGGTCGTCCACCCCGATTTTTTGCCCTGCGCTCCCGCCGCCACTACGCTTGCCGAAAGGTGTCCGATTCGGGGCGGGTTTACACCAAAGGAGCAGCCACTTCGTGCGAGCATCAATTGTTTTGGTCGTGGCCGCCGCTTTGGCGGTCGGGTGTGCGAAGAACACGCCCGCAGTGCCTTCCCCTCCCTTCCCCGACGCCAGCCCGGTCAACGTGGTCAGCGTCACCGAGAAAATTTTCCCCGCCGTCGTCAGACTCGACGTCGCCCAAGAGGCCTTCGACCAGGGCCGACGCACCCTCAGGCGCGGAATCGGCTCGGGCGTCATCATCGACGACCAAGGCCGCATCCTCACCAACTACCACGTCGCCGGCAGGGCAGCCGAGATCTACGTCACGCTTTTCAACAAAGAACGCGTACGCGCCTCCCTCATCGGCGACGACCACTGGACCGACCTCGCCGTCGTCCAGCTCGACATGGAAGAAGTCAAACGCAAGGGAATCACCTTCCGCGCCGCACCCCTGGGCGACTCCGACGCACTCCAAGTCGGCCAGCCGGTCATGGCCATCGGAACCCCCTTCGGCCTCACACGCACCACCACCCTCGGCGTCGTCTCCAACAACGAACGCACCTTCTACCCCGAAAAGCAATCCATCGACGAATACGAAACCGGCACCTTCTCCAACTGGATCCAGATGGACGCCCCCATCGCCCCCGGAAACTCCGGCGGTCCGCTCGTTGACATGTCCGGCCAAATCGTCGGAATCAACACCCGCGGCATCCCGGGCGCCGGCGGTCTAAACTTCGCCATCCCCATCAACACCGCCAAAGGCGTCATCAATCAAATCCTCGCCTCCGCCCAGCCCGGCAACCTCGGCCGCGTCACCCGCTCGGACCTGGGTATCGACCTTAAACCCATGCAGGACCTCGAAAGCTACTTCGAGCTCGACGTCAACCAGGGCGTGCTCGTCAACTCCGTCGACCGCAACTCGCCCGCGGCCGCCGCCGGCGTCCAAGCCCAGGACATCGTCCTGGCCGTCAACGGCAAACCCCTGAACGTACGATTCCCCGAGGAAATCGCCGCCGCCCATAACCTCATCGCCGCAATCCCCGTCGACTCCAACGTCGAACTCAAGGTCCGACGCGGAAAACAAGACCTCACCCTCACCGCCAAAGCCGAAAAACTCGAAGGCGCCGTCGGCGAGGAAAAAGAAGTCAAAGTCTGGGGACTCACCGTCCGCGACGTCACACGCGCCTTCTCCAACAACGCCCAACTCGACGACGACAAGGGCGTCGTCATCACCACCCTCGCCAACGGACTCGCCGCACAAAAAGCCGAACTCCAACGCCGCGACGTCATCCGTTCCGTCAACCAGCAGCCAGTAACCAACCTCGAAACGTTCATCAAACTCTACGAGGCTTCCGTCGCCGCCAAGGAGACCGTCGTCCTCATCGAAGTCCAACGCGGCAGAACCACACAACGCGCCGTGTTGCGACCCGCGTACGCGCCCTAAACCATTGCTAAGCCGACAGCTTAAACGCTTGCCCGTCAGGCGTGGCCTCTCCCTCGACGTCCAGCCAGGCGAGGTTCGTCGGCTTGGCACCGGGCCTGAGGTCTTGGCCGGGGAGCAGGATCTTCAAAAACGAACAACTGAAAACCATGCACGTTCTGTCGCAATCGTTGCGCCGCCGTAGGGCGCACCATAGCCAGACCGGCCCGCATTTCGCCGGCTGCAACCGAAGGATGAACTCTGCGGCAAGGTTCGAACGCCCACCGTCTATAAAAGAGATGCCCGTCCGCGAGATGTCCTTCGTTCGAACCGCGATCGGCTCGGCGAGGACTCCGCCTTCTATTAAGTGCACGGAAATCTGAATCTTCAGTGGGATCCGCACCCCGACCCGGCGCTCAGACGCCGTGCGGTCACTCCGCAGACCGGAAGTTCGAGTGAGTTGATCGAAAACGACCAGAGGTAACATGATTGGCCGAATCGACAGCAAAGGTCGACCCGACACAGCAGCTTTCGGCGTTTACCGCAATCTGGTTGAGCAAGCGGCGTGTAGATAGAAAAACAAAAGGCGAAAGGGGTTCCCATCTCTAACAGACCTGTCCGGAACCCCTTTCGCCCAGTAAGCCAAGATATCGCTGAAAGTTTATACGACTAGGCCCAGCGAGGCCAGAACGAAGATGAAACATTCAACTTGACACAAATTCGCAGATCGCTCAGCATCAGTTACCAAAGTCACACCCCAAGACTTGCGAAGGTTTGTCGGCGTCGGTCCTTGCCAGGAAAGGAACGGCAAGACCTGATCGCCCGCAACCCGACTGCCGACCCAACGACCAATCCCTAAACGACTCCAAGCAAATCAGCGGGGATCGACCGCCACCTGCCACAACTGCGGGGGAATGCTCCCGTATTGACCGGGCGGTCTCGGGTCGCCCGGAACGGCGTCCGAAACCCCACCGAAAAGGACAACCGTTCTCACGCAACGGTTATTCACACAATCCGCCGACCATACTTTTTGCCTCCAATGCCACCGAATCCGACCCCACTGGGCCACTTGGGACCGGCCGCAACTCTCTGTACACCGGTTATTTACGGGAATTGTATCCCCGGAGTAGTCCGTCATTGAACCTCGTCGGCGACTGGCGAAATCAGGTCCGACATGTCGTCTGTCTCCCCTTCTTGGCAGGGACGGGTGACAAAGGTATGCAAACCGCCAGTTGTTGAAACTCCCCCGACCCGGTGGCCGGAAAGTCGAACGTCGAAGTGCTTCCCATTGCCGAACACTTCGTTCGAGGGGAACACGATCATCGCAGCGCTTCGCGACTGATTGCGGAAATACACGTACGCCAGCGGGCCGGCACCGAGGTCGGCGATTCCCGCCGATGTCACCGTCCAACCGGCGTCCCGCGCGTCGGGGATCACGATCTGTCGCCCCAAGGCAGCCGACATCCGACGACCGAGCTCCGCCGCCGGGATGTTTACGGGAAACGTCGTGTTCAATCCCACGTCGCTGGCTGCAAACATCCGTACGGCGGACTCCAAAAAGTCTTGGTGGGTGATGATGAACGATTCTTGCTGCGATCGGATGTGGTGGTCCCAGCCGAGCTTGGCTAGACCACCCGCCCCAAGCACCACGCACGCCGCTACAGCGACCCGCAAGATCCGGGAGCGCCAGAAGTCGGGCGAGTGCCTCGGCAGGACCGCCGGTCCGAGTTCTAGAGCAGCCGAAACCGACGCCCGAAGCGCCCCTGACGCGCGGTGTCCCGACAACGTCCGCTGAAGAGCGATTTTCAAGCCAGCATCTGCGAACTTCGATTCGCCGTTATCGGAAGTTGTGGGGTCGTTACTGGGGTTCATGGGGGTAGGACTCACTGAGTTGAACCTTTGACTATTCTCGCGGTGCGAATTCGTTGCGTGCCGCCGTTTTGGTCGGCAGCTTTTCGATCAATTTTTTGCGGGCCCGGTGCAGGCGACTCATCACGGTTCCCATGGGAATGTCAAGGACTTGGGCAATTTCACGATACGAAAGTTCGTCGACGCCCCAGAGCATGAGAATCGTGCGGAGGTCGGGGTCGATGGCTGCCAAGGCCGCTCCGAGGTCGGTGTCTTTCGAGATATGGGTGTCAAACTGTTCGGGGATCGAATCTTCCCCAGCGTGTGGTAGGGCGTTGAGGACTTCGGCGTCGGTTGGTTTTGGCTGCTTGGACTCACGGCGGAGCCGGGTTCGGTAGACGTTGTGCAGGATGGTGAATAGCCAAGGTCGGATGCCGTAGGACTCGAGTTTGAACGACTCCCAGGATCGGAGGGCGCGGACGCAGGTTTCTTGTACGAGGTCGTCGGACTCTGGCGGGCGCGTGAGGGAGCGGGCGAGTCGGTCGACGGCGTCGAGCTCGGCTAGGACGAGTTCGGTGAATTTCTCGCGCGTGAGTGGCATGCGTGTGAGGGGATTCGGAACCCCATGGGTCGGATCTGGGTGTCGGATCTTGGGGCGAAGGATTAGAAGTGCGTGGGATGATACGCGGTGTCCGGGCATGTCCGGAGACGACGATGGGGAGGCGGCGGCGCTTCACATTGCGGCGGGGGCCTCTACACTTTTGGCCCCATGTCAGACACTTTTTTGCAGTCGTTGTTTGCGGAGCGGATCGGTGGCGAGCTTTATGGCAAGTCCACCGGGATCTACAAGTTTGAGAAGATCAAACGTGCCAAACGGGCGGCGCTGGCGGCGAATCCCGGGGTGGAGCTGATCGACATGGGCGTCGGCGAGCCGGACGAGCCCGCGCCGCCAGCGTGCGTGGACGCGTTGTACGCCGCCGCCCGCGACCCCTCGAACAGGGGATACGCTGACAACGGCGGGGGGATGTTCAAGCTCGCGGCGGCGGGGTGGATGAAAAGTGTCGTCGGCGTCGAGGTCGACCCGGAGCTGCACATTTGTCACTCGATCGGGAGCAAAGCCGCGCTGAGCATTCTGCCGGCTGTGCTGATCAATCCGGGCGACGTGGCGTTGATGACGACGCCGGGGTATCCGGTGTTTGGGACGCACGCCAGGTACTACGGGGGCGTTGTGCACAACCTTCCGCTGCGGGAGGAGAACGGGTTTTTGCCCGACTTGAAGTCGATCCCGCGGGAGGTGCTGTCGCGAGCGAAGTCGCTGGTGCTGAATTACCCGAACAACCCGACGGGGGCGTCGGCAACGCCGGAGTTTTTTCAGGAGGTGGTGGACTTCGCGCTGGAGAACAAGCTCGTGGTGATCCACGATTCGGCGTATGCGGCGCTGGTGTTCGAGGGCAAGCCGCTGAGCATTTTGAGTGCGCGGGGTGCGATGGAGTGCTGTTTGGAGCTGCACTCGATGAGCAAGACGTTCAACATGACGGGGTGGCGGCTGGGGTTTGTGGTGGGCAATGGGCTGCTGGTCAAGGCCTACGCGGATGTGAAGGACAACACGGACAGCGGGCAGTTTTTGGCGATTCAGGCGGCGTGCGCGCACGGGCTGGCGCACCCGGAATACACGGAAGAGATTGCAGCGAAATACTCGCGTCGGATGGACGCGCTGGTGGGTGTGCTGAGTCGCCACGGGTTTGCGGCGCGGAAACCGAAGGGTTCGTTTTTCCTTTACGTGAAGATTCCGAGCGCCGCGACGGGAGAGGCCGGGAAGGTGACGTTCGAAACCGCCGAGGCGTTCTCGCAGTGGATGATCACGGACCGCCTGATCAGCACGGTTCCGTGGGACGACGCGGGGGCGTACGTGCGGTTTTCCGTGACGTTTGTGAGTAGGGATCGCGGGGACGACGCACGGGTCGTCGCGGAGATTGACCGGCGACTGGGGGAGGCGAAGTTCGAGTTTTGACGGTCCGGCTGGGCAGCAACCCCGGGTACCCGCCCAGTCGGGGGCGAGTGTGGCCGGTGGCGAGGTCTTGCGGGGGAAGTCATGGGTGGAATCGGGGTGCGGACTTTCCGACCGATGCCTGGACGACCTAGGGTTTGGGCATGACACTAACGACCTTGGCGGTGCTGGCGGCGTGTGTGGGCGTGGTCGGGATTGTGACGTCGGGGGGTGAGGGTCAGACGTCGCGGCCGGTCCAGCCGCAAACCGCCCGGGAGGTTGTGGTCGACGAGATTCACGGGCGGAAGATCGAGGACGCGTACCGCTGGCTGGAGGGCGATGACAAGGGAAACCTGACGCCTCGGGTGGCCGATTGGACCGACAAGCAGAACGCGTTCACGCGGGCGACACTCGACGGGTTGCCGGGTAGGGCGGCGCTGGAGAGACGCATCCGCACGATGATGACGGTGGGGAGCATTTCGTCGCCGTCGATGCGGGGGAACCGGTACTTTTACTCGAAGCGAGAGGGGTCGGCGGCGCAGTCGTCGGTGTACATGCGGGAGGGGCCGAGGGGGGAGGCGAAGTTGCTGCTGGACCCGGCTGTGATTGATCCGAGCGGACTGACGACGATTTCGTTTTCGACGGCGTCGCGGGACGGGAAGTTGCTCGCGTTCGGCGTGTACCGCTCGGGGGACGAGAACACGACGGCGTATGTGATGGAGGTGGACAGTGGGCGGTGGCTGGCGGACGAGATTCCCGGCAAGGTCGGCGGGGTCAACTGGCTGCCGGACGGGACCGGGTTTTTGTACCGGCGACTGGGCGACGTGAAGAACCCGTACTCGGGCCAGGTGATGTTCCATGAATTGGGGACACACGCCTGGGCCGACAGGGTTCTCTTCGAGCAGTACAAGGAGGGGCCGCTGGCGACGACGTGGGGGCCGGGGGGGTTTCTCAGCGACGACGCGCGGTGGCTGGTGCTGACGTACTGGACGGGGACGAGCAGCAATGACCTGTGGGTGGTGGACTTTGACCGATGGCGGAGGACGGGCGAGTTCGTCCGGGTGACGGCGGCGGAGGGGGTCAAAGCCAGTTTCCCCGGCGGGCCGATCAGAGGCGACACGATGTACATGCTCACGACGCACCAATCCCCCAACGGCAGGGTCGTCGCGGTGGACCTGAACAACCCCGCGATGGCGAATTGGCGGACGATCGTCGCCGAGCGGCCGGACATGGTGGTCGAGTCGGTTGCGTCGGCGCGGGGTATTTTGGTGATCGACGGGCAGCGGAAGGCGCAGACGGTACTCGAGCGATACGCCCACGACGGCAAGCCGCTGGGCGGGATAGACCTCGGCGGGCCGGTGTCGGCCGGGGTTTCGGTGAACGCGGACCGGACGGAGGCGTTCGTGTCGATGTCGGGTTTCGAGCGCCCGCCGGCGATTTTCCGCGTGGACCTCGCCGACGAAACGCTGACCGCAGCCGCCGGGAAGTTCGAGCTGTGGGAGAAGGTCAACTTCCCGGTGGACACGTCGCTCTTCGAGAGCCGGCAGGTGACCTACTCGAGCAAGGACGGAACGCCGGTAACGATGTTCCTGGCGCACAAGAAGGGGCTGGTGCTCGACGGGAACAACCCGGTGCTGCTCAGCGGTTACGGGGGGTTTCGGATTCCGACCACGCCGGGGTTCAGGTCGACGGCCGTACCGTTCATGGAAGACGGCGGGGTGCTGGCGCTGCCGAATCTGCGCGGCGGGAACGAGTACGGTGAGCAGTGGCACCGCGGGGGCATACTCGACAAGAAGCAGAACACCTTCGACGACTTCGCAGCCGCCGCCGAGTGGCTCATCGCCAACAAGTACACGAACCCTTCGCGCCTGGCGATCGTGGGCGGGAGCAACGGCGGGCTGCTCGTGGGCGCGGCGGTGACCCAGCGGCCGGAGCTTTTCGCAGCCGCGATCTGCGCCGTGCCTCTGCTGGACATGCTACGTTACCACCACTTTCTGATGGCCCGATATTGGGTGCCCGAGTATGGCAGCAGTGAGAGCAGCGAGCAGTTCGACTGGCTTCGGGCGTATTCGCCGTATCAGGCGATCAAACCCGGTGTGACTTACCCCGCGATGCTGATCACCGCCGGGGAGAACGACACGCGTGTGCACCCGTTGCACGCGAGAAAGTTCGCCGCGCTGATGCAGGAGGTGACCACGGGCAAGGACGGGGCCAACCCCCAGTTGCTCTGGGTGGACCGCGACGCGGGGCACGGCGCGGGCAAGCCGCTGGAACTGGTGCTGCGAGACGTGGTGGACCAGCAGATGTTCATCCGGTGGCGATTGGGAATGTTGAAGTAAGGGGGGGTTGGGACGAGCCCCGCGGAGGTTTTGGCTGCGACACGATCAGTCGGGCGTTTGTCGTCGGATTGGTCGATCTCCACTGGTGCAGGCGGCAGGGAAACTTGGACTAACGTGAGATCGGCGGAGTGGGTCCGGGTGGGGGGAAACAAGGAAAGACCAATGTCGATCGGTCGCTGGCCGAGGAAGATGCTGTGGTTATGGCTGTTCCTGCTGATCGGGGCGCCGGTGGGTCTGGCGTTTTTTTCCAGGATCAGCTTCATTGAGCCCCCGCTGGCGTGGCGGCCGCTGTACGAACCGGGTCAGGGCGGGGCGACGGTGTCGCTCACCGTTTAGCCGCACGACCCGCGCCGCCTGCTGTCGGGCGGCGACATGCTCGGAATTGCCGTCTCCGACGACGCGGGCGAATCGTGGTAGCAGCCGACTGGCCTCCGCGGCTACGAAATGGCCGACACCACTTGGCACCCCTCTGACGGCAACGTGGCCTGGACGGGCAGCGCGTCGGGTCCGTAGATCTCGCTCGACGCCGGTCGCACGTGGGAGCAGCGCCGCGAGGGGTTCCCGGCGGTGGAGTCCGGACGGTATTCGGCGATGGTGGAGAAGGTGGTTTTTGATCCGGCTAACGCGAGTCGACTTTTGGCGGTGGGGGGGTCGAGTCGGCGGTGGAATCAGAGTGAGACTTTTGGCTGGGTGTGGGAGAGCACCGACGGCGGTCGCAAGTGGCGGCACTTGACGACGCTCTTCGAGGGCGGGTCGGTGCCGGACGCGAAGAAGGGCGTGAACATCGTCGCAGCCGCGTTCGCCTCCGGGAAGCTCGGCTTGGCGTATGTCGTCGCGGACGGCGTGGGCGTGTTCGTCTCGCGGGACTCGGGGCGGACGTGGGAAAAGTCCGCGACGTTCCCCGCGCGAAATGCGCACCGTCTGGCGGTTCATCCGTCCAAGCCCGAAACGCTCTGGGTGTGTACCGGCCCGGAGGTTAAGCCCGGCGAGTCCGCCCACTCGCCCGGCGGCGTGTTCCGGTCCGACGACGCGGGCAAGACGTGGGTGAGCATCATCGGCGACCTGCCGCAGGAAAAGGGGGACGGGTACAAGTTCACCGCCGGGTTTGAAGCCATGGCCGTTTCCCCCGCCGACCCCGACGTCATTTGGGTCAACGACCATCGCTGGGACACCGGAGTTATCTACCGCACCGAGAACGGCGGCAAGCACTGGAAGCCCGTCGCCACCAAGCAGAACGCGGGGCAAGCCGACAACGACGCCGCGCACAAGGCGCTGCGTACGACGGCGCGCATCGAGACCGCTACCCCCGCAGGATTGTCCCTCGCCGGGCTGGCCGCCGACCCGCGCGATCCGCTCGTTGTATACGGGTTCAACACCGAATTCCTCCTCCGCACCCGCGACGGAGGGGCGACCTGGACCGACATCACCGCCCTCCGCCCCGATCCGAAGAAGCCAGACCACTGGCGCGGCCGCGGCTGGACCGGCTGGTGTTCTACGAACATCGGATTTAACCCTTACCGGGACGGCCAAGCCGTCGTGCAAGCCATGGATGCCGGGCGCGTCTGGATCAGCGACGACGGGTTTAAAACCTTCCGCTACCCTGCCCGCGAGCCCAACCCAAGGGGCGGCGGCAACGACATCACCTTCACCAAAGACGGCGCGATCTTCGCCACCACCGGCCAGTCCGGCCAGTTCAACGGCATCCTCCGGTCGGGGGACGGCGGGGCGACCTTCGAAACGCTCTCCGGCGAAAAGCGCGGCCTGCCCGAAGCCGGGTGGGAAAAGGGGCCGGAAGGTGCGGGCATCTATGCCCACCCCGAAGACTCCAAGCGCGTCTGGGCCGCCCTCGGCGGCAGGCTCATGCAATCCACCGACGGTGGCGAGACTTAGTCGCCCTTTGAAGACGCCCCCGCGAGGTCCACTTAAATCGCCGGCGACCCCACCAAAGCAGGCAGGTTCTACGTCTCAGCCGCTGACGGCATATACGTGATCGACAACGGCACCGCCCCCGTCTGCATCGGCGGCCCCGCCCCGGCGGGCGGCGGGAGGATCAACGTCGACGCCAAGGGCCGCGTGCTCGCCTGCCAGTGGCGGTCCGGTCGCGCCGGGCTGTGGCGGTACGATCCAACAACTTCAGCCTGGACCCGCCTCCTCGACGAATATTACGCTTACGAGTGCGTCTCCGACCCCGCCGATGCAGAACGGCTGATTCTCGTCACCGCCGACGACCCCTTCCACGACCACGCCACCGGCACGGGCGTCTGGGTGTCGCACGACGGCGGCAAGGGCTGGTCGCCCGCCAACACCGAGCTCCCGATGATCCGTGCCCGTGCAGCCGCGTTCGACCCCTTTGATCGCTCGCGCGTCGTGATCGGAACCTACGGACGCGGGTTCTTCACCTCCCGCTGGCCGCTGGCCCACAAACCCGCCGCCACCAAGAGGTACGTCTCCACCGCGGAAGACGCAGCTTCGGTGTCCCTCGCCACGTGGCAAGCCGCCCAGCGACCGGACCGCGTTCGAAACGGCGCAATGCTCGAACCCGGCGCAGTCGAGGGCGGTCCCCCTGCCGGATGGGATGACAAGTTCGTCGCCAAAGGCCGGATCGATGTCTCCCGCGACACGACGGCCTTCAAGTCCTCCCCGGCCTCGCTGCGCGTCAAGACCTCCGGCGGTCCCGCCGAAGGCCAAGCCAACCAGATGTTCGACGCCGCCCCCGGCGAACGCATCCGCGTTTCAGGTGCGCTTAAAACCGCCGGCGACGTGTGAGTTAATTTCGCCGTTCAGGTCTTCTCAGCTGACTGGAAACCCATCGCCTTTGAGCAGATCCACTACGCCCAGGGAACCTCCGACTGGACCACGGCCTCACGCGACATCACCCTGCCCGACGGAACGGCGCGGTTCGGAATCGTCATCCTGATCGAGGGCGAGGGGCAAGCATGGCTGGACGACGTCAAACTGACCAAACCCAAAGCCGTGAACTGAGCAGCCAGAAACTGCGCACCGCCAGTCACGGGGCCGGCGGTGCTGGCCGGTCCTGCAGGATCGTCAGCGCGATCTCCGTCGCACGTCGCATCTGCCGAGAGACCTCCACATATTCCACCGGAAGCGCCCGGACTCCAGTGTTTCCGATGTCGCGCAGCGTGCCATACAGAAACTTGTTCTCGAAGAGCTGGTCTTCAACCCGCCGATCCACAAGGAAGTCGATGAGCTTGCGGGCGTGGTCGGGATTCGGCCCGCCCTTGACCAGCGCAACGGTCGTCGGCACGAGCAGCGTGCCCTGCCCGGGAAGATCGGCTGACTGTGCAGGCGCATCCTTCGGCTGGGACTCAGAAAGACGCTTGGCGTCCTCCTCCGAGATCGTCTGGTCCGGCAGGAAGCCCCTGAGCAGCCCGCCCGCGGTCACGGCCGCGGAAATGTCGTCATTGTCGGTCAGCCCGGCCAGCAGCGTCCCCTCGCCAACCATCGTCGCCACCACCGAGTTACCCCCCACAAGCTTGACGTTGTTCTGCCGCAGCGCCATGAGCCACGCCCGGTATCTTTCCTCCCCCCAAAACACATACAACGCCGCCAAGTGCCCCGAGGTCGTCCCCGTCGCCGGCGACGCGATCGCGATCCGGTTTCGCAACGACGGATGCCCCAGCCGCTCTATTCCCAGCACCTCGCCCACGATCGGCGCCAAATCCCGCCGTGACGTCACAGCCAGCATCCGCGCCCGAAAACCCACCCCCGTCCACAACCCCCCCTCGTCCTTGAATTGCCGCGGAATCTCCGCCGCATTCGGGCTGTTGTACGCCTGGAGCACACCCGCCTCGGCAAGCCGCACCGTGTGAAACGGCTCGTTGCCCCAGTACACGTCGCACCGCGGACGCTCCCTCTCCGCCAGCACACGCTCCGCCAGCCCCGTCGTCTTCGCCCCCTCGGAGTCGGTCACGAGCACGACCTTCACCCCGTTGGCGATCTCAAACCTCTTGATGAGTTGCCGGATGTACGGCTCGTCGACCGACGTATACAGCACCACTTCAGACTGTTTCTGGCAGGACAACGCCATCAGCCCCATGCCCAGAACCATCGCAGCGATTATCCATTTCATCGTGCGGGAAGTTTAGCCTGAAACGTCGGAGAGCGGTGTGTGGCCCAGCCGCCGCATGTGGATTCCGGTCGGCCTTTGCATAAACTCACCCCTAACCCCCGACCTCGTCGGCGGACATTCACAGGAGACTCATGTCAATTCTCGCCGGAAAAAAAGGTCTGATCCTCAACATCGCCAACGACCGCTCGATTGCCTGGCACATCGCCAACAACTGCGTCAAGTACGGCGCGACCATCGGCTGCGGGTACCTCCCGATCGAAAAAATGGAACGCCGCGCCCGCAAAGCCATGGAAGAGGGCGGTTTCGGCGACGCCTGGCTGCAACCCTGCGACGTCGGCTCGGACGAATCCATCGACGGCTTTTTCAAAGCCGCCGGCGAAAAGTTCGGCGAGATCGACTTCCTCGTCCATTGCCTCGCCTTTGCAAACAAAGACTACCTCGCCATCGGCAAGTTCCTCAGCACTCCACGCGACGTCTTTAAGCAAGCACACGACATCTCCGCCTACAGTCTCCTCGCCCTCACACGCGCCGCCCAGCCGCTCATGACCGCCGGCGGTTCGGTAATCGCCCTCACGTACCTCGGGTCGGAAAAGGTAGTCCCCGGATACAACGTCATGGGCGTCGCCAAAGCCTCGCTCGAATCCACCAGTCGCTATTTGGCCTACGAACTCGGACCCCAAAAGATCCGCGTCAACACCATCTCTGCCGGCCCCGTCCGCACCCTCTCCGCCATGGCCGTCGGCGGGATTGACGAGATGTTCGCGCACCAAGAGAAAAAGAGCGCTCTAAAACGCAACATCGACCCCGACGAGGTCGGTAAGACCGCCGTCTACCTCCTCTCCGACCTGTCCTCCGGCGTCACCGGCGAAAACATCTACGTCGACGCAGGATTCAACATCGTCGGACTCTAAATTTGAAGCCCCGAAACGACCCATAACCCCACCGAAACCCCCGGGAACCGGGTATCTCCTTGACTCGCGGCGGACCGGGGCTAATCTTCCCTACCAACTCAGCCGGGAAACATTTCCGGCGTTCGCGGGCGTAGCTCAGTGGTAGAGCGTCACGTTGCCAACGTGAATGTCGAGGGTTCGAGCCCCTTCGCCCGCTTTTGTTGCACGCCGCTGAC
>JBBRUM010000030.1:0-15325 GCA_038247815.1 Tepidisphaerales bacterium
ACGCAGGACGGCGTGCGAATCGACTGGGCGGACTCGTGGGTGCACGCGCGGGCGAGCAACACCGAGCCGATCATGCGGATCATCGCGGAGGCGCCAACCAGGGCCGGGGCGGAGGCGCGGGTGGCGAGCGTGCGGAAAGTAGTGGACGCCGAGCTGGGGTGAGGGGGATGGGGGTGAAGTGCTAAAAGGGGACGGTTGTGGAGAGATTGGGAATGCCGGTGAGGTGGAGATCGAGTGTGGAAAGCTGAACGCCGTGTTGGACACAGGTGGCGGCGATCCAGATGTCGTTGAAGGGGATCGGCTTTCCGACGCGTTCGATTGCTACGCGGATGTCGGCGAAAATACGGGCGGTGTCGGAATTGATTGGGTGAACAGTGGCGCGGCGAACCCATTGGTCGACGGCTGCGAGATGCGTGGGGGGGCTTGTGTTTCTTCTTGGCTCCGTAGGTGATCTCCGCGATCACCGGGAGGGGAAGGACGAAGCCTTGGAGGGCGGCGGCCCAAGCGACGACCGGCGGGTGGAGGCGGAGGATTGCGATGATGATGTTGCTGTCGAGTGCGACGTTACCAGGGGGGGGGTGTCATCTGTTTCGACCTTACCAAAGGCGTCGCCAATGTCGGCGAGCATTTTCTCAGCTTCCTCGTTGGTCAGTGGCACGAGCCACGAAAGATCCCGCAGGCGGAACTCCCTGGGGTTGGAGGAGGGGGTAGAAGAGACGGGTGCGGTGTGAACTTCGGCTTCGACGTGTTCGTGCTCGGCAAGTTAGTCGACTGGGTGAACGGGCTTGAAGACGCGGTTTTCGAAGATGAGGCCAATGCGACGACTGGTGGCTTGATTGTACGATTGGGAATCGAGTTGGGGGCGGAGGAGATTTGGGAGAGTGCTACCGTGGGGTGGGTATAGGTGGAAATCGGCGACGCCGACGAGGGGACAGGGGATGCCAGCGGCATTGTGGCGGTTGCCTGGTGGGGAGAATACGGCAATCCGCTGTACGAACGCTTCGGATGTTCACGTTTTCCAGGCGGCGAGGGCTTCTTCGCCGATGCGGGCGATGAAGGCGGGTTCGTCTAGGACTTCGACTCCGAGTTCGCGGGCTTTGTCGAGTTTGCCGCCGGCTTCGGCGCCGGCGAGGAGGAAGGCGGTTTTCTTTGAGACGCTGCCGGATGTTTTTCCGCCGAGTTTGAGGATGAGGTCTTCGATTTCCTTTCTGCCGAAGCGCTCGAGGGTGCCGGTGACGACGATGGAGAGGCCGGCGAGGGGGGCGCCGGCTGCGAGGCGGGGTTTGTCTTCGTCGAGGCGGACGCCGGCGAGCTTGAGTGAGCCGAGGATGTCGCGGCCGCGTGGCGACGAGAGGAACTTGTGCAACGCGCTGGCGACGACGGGGGCGGTAAGGGATTCGACGATCGCGGCGGGGTCGGCGGCAAGGAGGGACTGTGTCGTGGGGAAAGTGTCGAGAAGGCGCTCGCGGCGGTCGTCGCTGAGGCGTTTGGCAAGGGTGGCGTCGAGTGTGGCGGCGGAGGTGAGGAGCTCTTCGGTGGTGACTGGGGGGGGGGCGGAGGCGGGGGTGCGGTGAAGGAGGGCGTGGAGTTCGGAGGCGATTTTTCCGGCGGTTTTGGAGTCGCGGGCGGCAGCGTTGTCGAAGATGGTGGTGTGGAGGTCGGTGATGGAGGTGGCGAGGAGTGCGTCGAGCGTGCCGACGGCTGCGGCGACCTTTCGGGAGGCGGTCGAGCCGACGTGGGGGATGCCGATCCCGGCGAGAACGCGGGCGAGCCCCCGGTCTTTGCTCTTGACGATTCCCGCGATGACTTTGCCCGCGATGACGTCGCCCACCTTCTGCACGCGGGTGGTTTTTTCGCCGTCCTTTTCGGTGGAGACCTCGCGGTCGAGGTTGGAGATATCGGCGGGGGATAGCTTGTAGAGGTCTGCGAAGGTGCGGAGCTTGCCGGAATCGACCAAGCCATACACCAACTCCAAGCCAAGGCCGTCGACGTCCATCTGATTCCGGCCGACGAACCAGCGGAGGCGCTCCTTGACCTGATCGGGGCAGTCGTAATTGGGACAGGTGATGAAGGGGGTTCCCTCCCCCCGCTCGGCGGGCGTGTTGCAACACGGGCAGCGGGCGGGGGGGATGATATCGGCTGCGTTCCGGGGGCGTTTTTCGGGGACGACGGCCAGGACGTAGGGGATGATCTCGCCGGCCTTCTCGATGACGACGGTGTCGAGGACTTTCGCGCCCAGGCGGTTGATCTGGTCCATGTTGTGGAGGCTGGCGCGGCGGACGGTCGTGCCGGAGACGAAGACGGGGTCGAGGTTGGCGACGGGGGTGAGCGTGCCGTTCTTGCCCACCTGCCACTCGACCGAGCGGAGCACGGTTTGCACCTGCTCGGCTGGGTACTTGAAGGCGACGACCCACCGGGGGGCCTTGGAGGTCTCGCCGAGCTCGGTGCGCATCTCGAGCGAGTCGACCTTGACGACCATTCCGTCGGTCTGGAAGCCGAGCTGGCCTCGGGTGGTGGCGAAGGCGTTGATGATCGTGAGCGCGGCTGAGATGTCGGGGGCGAACTCGACTTTTGCCGTGGGCAAGCCGAGCGCGCGGAGCAGCTCCAGCCACTCGCCATAGGTGGTAACGGTCAGCGGGCGTACCTCGCCGATGCCGTGGGCGAGGAATCGCAGGCCGCGGGCGGCGGTGACTTTGGGGTCGAGTTGTTTGAGGGCGCCGGCTGTGGCGTTGCGGGGGTTTTGGAAGAGTTCCTCGTTGGCTGCGGCGCGGGCGGCGTTGAGCTTCTGGAAGCTCGCATCCGGCATGAAGACTTCGCCGCGGCACTCGAGGACCTCCGGAAATCCGGGGGCGAGGCGGAGGGGGATGGAGGGGATCGTGCGGGCGTTGTGGGTGATGTCGTCACCGCGGCGGCCGTCGCCGCGGGTGGCGGCGAGGACGAGCTCGCCGCTCTCGTACCGCAGTGAGCAGGCGACGCCGTCGATCTTGGGCTCGAGGACGTAGGTGGGGGCGGCGGTGACGGGCTCTTCGGCGAGGCGGCGTTTGATACGTTCGTCGAACTCGGCCAGGCCGGCGGCGTCGTAGGTGTTGTCGATGGACATCATGCGGAGGGCGTGCTCGACGGTTTGGAACCCCTCGATGGGCTGGCCGCCGACGCGTTGGGAGGGGGAGGCGGGGTCGGCGAGTTCGGGGTGGCCGGCTTCGAGGGAGATGAGCTCGGCGAGGAGTGCGTCGAACTGGCGGTCGGAAATTTCGGGGCTCGCGTGGACGTAGTAGAGCGTGTTGTGGCGGTCGAGCTCTGCTCGGAGATGGGCGATGCGTTTGGCGTCGGTCATGGGGGGAGTTTAGCGTGTGTGATGGGGGTATGAGCCCCCTGAGTGTGGCGGTCGATCTCAAGATGCAAGGCGGCATTCCCAGCTTCACCGGAACACGCGTTCCGGTCAGTTCGCTGTTCGATGATATCGAAGGCGGATACACCATCGACTACTTTCTATCCCAGTTTCGCCGTGTGCGCCGGGATCAAGAGATCGAGGTGCTGGAGTCCGCCAAGCGCCTGATGCAACAAGCGCTCGCCCCAGTTCAGGGGGAGCGTGAAATTCCGCCACCCTGCTCGTCCTGACGGGCGAAGGGCAAGTCAAGATGAAGATCCTGCTCAACGAGAACATTCCGCACGATTTTCGGCACGCACTAGCCGGGGACGACGAGTTTAACGTCGCCTGCATGGGGTAAACCAGCGCGTGGAACGGCGATCTTCTCAGCGTGGCCGTTCATCGGCGCGGCTGAAAGCCGTGGCCAACGCCCCCGCCCCCTCCCGCCGGTTCATGGGCGCGGCCCTGCGGGGGCAGGCCGGGTCGAGGCGGGGGTCAGTATCTGCTTCATCGCGTCGGAGACCTGCGTGGCAGCCGGGTCAATCCCGCGGGGGAGGGCGGCGTCGCCGGTGGTGCCCACCTTCGTGGCCCATAACCACTCTATGCCACGGCGCAGGTCAGTTCGGGCGGATCCTTCAATCATGTCATTGTGGCCGCCAAAGAGCGACACGAGACGCTTCTCCCCCGCGAAGGCGTCGACCACACGCATCTGAAACCTCGGGGGCACGAGCTCATCCCGATCGGCGAGGACGAAGACGCCGGGGGCGGTCACCCGCGCGGCGTTGGCGATGGCGTCCAGCTCCGCGGGGACACCACGCGACACCGGCAACGCCACCACCCAGAGGTTCCACCAGCCGAACTTGCCAAGGATCAGCTCCCGCAGCGGAACCGGGTTCTGCAACAGCACACCCGCAACTGGCCGGTTCGCGGCCACATGCAGCGCAGCCGTCGTGCCCAAGGACATCCCAGTGACAAAGATTGGCCTGCCTCCAGCCCGCGCCGCCACCGCGTCATACGCCGCCAGCGCCGAGACGTGCACGCCCGCCAACGTCGCGCGCCCCGAACTGCCCCCGTAGCCGGGATAGTTAACGGCTACGTACTCGATGGCAAGCCCTTCCCATGTTCCAAGGCCATACATCAGCGCGTACTCGGCCCGCCCGGCGTTGGGTGAGTAATCGACGACGAACGCCAACGGCTCGCCGCCACGACTGGCGCTGATACGTGTCCGGCCGGTCCAAAGCTCGAGTTGCCCGCCACCGAAAGGGATCGTCTCGCGGCGACCCTCGGGAACGTCAATATTGTTCCTCGTCGGATGGAGAATGAGTTTGTCGGCGACACCCACGATCCAGAATAGGCCGATGTAAGCGACGAGGATCACACTAAGGGCGACCAGGCGGGGCTTACGACGACTGGGGCGGGTTGGGGTCACGACCGCATTGCACCACGCCCGCCTCGGATTGCCAAACACCTTCACCGCAAGCCAGATAGAAAAGCCCCGGGCAGCCCGGGGCTTTCGAATTCTCGCTATCTCGGAGACTACCGTTCTCGCTGTCTCGGAGATTACTCCGGGGTGCCCTTGCCGTAATCGTAGATCCACTTGAGCGAGAGCTGGTCCCAGTCGAGGAGTTCTTCGGGTTTGAAGAACAGGGACAGTTCTTTGGCGGCGGCTTCAGGGGAGTCGCTGCCGTGAATGAGGTTGAAGGAGTTGGAGACACCGAAGTCGCCGCGGATGGTTCCGGGGGCGGCTTTGCTGCCGAAGGTCGCGCCCATGAGATTGCGGGCGATCTCGATGGCCTTGAGGCCCTGCAGCGAAACGACGACCACCGGCGAGCTGGTCATAAACGCCACCAACCCCGGGTAGAACGGACGCTCCTTGTGCGGGGCGTAGTGCTGTTCGGCTAGGGTCTTGGGGATTACCATGAACTTCAAGCCAACGACCTGCAAACCCTTCTTTTCGAACCGGGTGAGGATCTCGCCGCAAAGGCCACGTTGGACGGTGTCTGGCTTGAAGATGATCAGGGTGCGTTCCATGGGTCCTCTGTTGTGAGTTAGAAAATTGCGGCAACGACTTTGGGGGGCGGGACTGTAAGGCGAGTTACCCCGGGCTGACAAATGCCCCCGAGGTCAATCCGTTCCCCCGTGACAAATTACTTCACCTTCTTCAACACCACCGACCCGTTGTGCCCACCGAAGCCGAACGAATTGCTCATCGCAATGGTGACCTTGCGGTCGCGGGCCTTGTGGGGCACGTAGTCGAGGTCGCAGCCTTCGCCGGGTTCGTCGAGGTTGATTGTCGGCGGGATCAGGTTCCGCTGAACGGCGAGGGCGGTGAAGATGGCTTCTACGCCCCCGGAGGCACCGAGGAGGTGACCGATTTGGCTCTTCGTCGAGCTGATCGGCATTTTGTACGCATGTGCCCCGAAAACGGCTTTGACGGCTTTGGTCTCGGCGACGTCGCCGAGAAGTGTGCTGGTTCCGTGGGCGTTGATGTAGTCGACGTCCTCGGGGTTGATTCCCGCGTCGGCGAGGGCCATACGCATTGCGGCCATCGCCCCCAAGCCGTCCTCGTGCGGGGCGGTGATGTGGTAGGCATCGGAGGAAACGCCGTACCCGGCGACTTCCGCGTAGATCTTCGCCCCGCGCTTCACCGCGTGGTCGTAATCCTCCAGAACAACTATCCCCGCGCCTTCGGACATCACGAACCCGTCGCGGTTCTTGTCCCACGGGCGACTGGCCAGGGTGGGCTCGTTGTTCCGGGTGGACAGCGCCCGCGCCGCGCAGAAGCTCGCCATTCCAATTTCGCAAAGTGCGGCTTCGCTGCCGCCGGCGATCATGACGTCGCTATAGCCGTGTCGGATGGACCGCAGCGCCATGCCGATCGCGTCCGCCCCCGTTGCGCACGCGGTCGCCACCGAGCAAGACTGCCCGTGCAACCCGTAAATGATCGACACGTTCCCGGCTGCGGCGTTGGCCATCAGCCTGGGGACGGTGAAGGGACTGACTCGCGACACCCCGCGGCCGGCCAGTGTGTACGCCTGCTCTTGAATGGTTTCGATCCCGCCGATGCCCGTCCCAATGATCACCCCGACCCGGGCGCGGTCTTCCTTGTTGAAGTCCAGCCCCGAGTCCTTGATCGCCGAAACGGACGCGGCAATCCCGAACTGCCCGAACCGGTCCATCCGGCGCGCTTCCTTCACATCCACGCCGTAGTTGCCCACGTCGAACTCGGAACACTCGCCACCGAAGAGAACGGGGAATTTCTTCACGTTGGGGTCCCAACGCTTGATCGACTTAATACCAGACTCGCCCGCACAGACCTTGTCCCACACCGCCTCCACCGTCTCCCCCAAAGGTGTAACCAGTCCAGATCCCGTGATGACGACCCTTCGACCATTCATGGAGCGTTCCACCTCGTAAAGGACGGAAATAACCCAACGCGCCCTTGCCCGCCGGACTCTCCCAACGGGCATTCCCCCCGGCGTCCCTTGACCACTACACGGCCCCTCCTGCCCGATTTACCGGCCCACATACTACGCCCATTCTCCGCCGCAAGTCGCCCGTTGGCGTTGACTTGGGGCACCACAGGCGTCGCGCGCGGTGTCCACCGCTACCCGAACTCGCGCAAGATCGCGGAATGTGCATGCCAGAAGCCCACCGGCGCCACTCTTCAGGTCGCGTAAGCAACAGTCTCACAAGGCAACATCGCCCCGGGGGAGGCAAACTCCCTCGGGGCCATGGATCGCAGTCGAAGAAAATCGACGCAATTATTTGTTGCTGTGGGCGCGGATGTAGTCGATCGCCAGACCCACGGTGTGGATCTTCTCCGCTTCCTCGTCCGGGATGGAAAGTTCAAACTCGTCTTCGAACTCCATGACGAGTTCGACGGTATCGAGGGAGTCCGCGTTCAGGTCATTGATGAAGTGGGTTTCGCGAGTGATCTCGGCTTTGTCCACGCCCATCTGTTCGCTGACGATTTCTATGACTTTTGCGTCGATGTCTTCTGCCGCCATGATTGGTTCACCTGACCTGAGAGATTTCATTTCGCCCGGACCCGTCGGACCGCACGGCCCTTGGTGTCACAGACGACCGCCTTCCCCGCCCACCCCAACCTCCGAAACCTGCTTCCGGTCCGGTTCGGGTGAAGCCTTAGGGAACTGCGGACTATAACGCCACATCCCCCCCCGTCAAACTCGCCGTCAAACGCACCCACCCTCGTCCACCCGCTTTCACACCGAATCGGGCCGACTCTATTTGTCACATCACCATCCCGCCGTCCACACACAGCACCTGGCCCGTGATGTAGCTGGCGTCCGGCGACGCCAAAAAACTGATCACCCCAGCGATCTCCTCCACCCGCCCGAACCTCTTCAGCGGAATAAAACCCTTCGCCCCCTCCTTCACCGCATCGGGCAGCCCAGCCGTCATGTCCGTCTCAATGAACCCCGGCGCCACCACGTTGCACGTCACGTTCTTCCCTGCCAGCTCCTTCGCCACCGACTTGCTCAAACCGATCAGCCCGGCTTTGCTCGCTGCGTAGTTGGCTTGGCCCGCGTTCCCCGCGACGCCGGAAACACTGCCGATGTTGATGATCCGACCGCCCTTGCTGCGGATCATCGGCCTGGCCGCCGAACGGATCGCAACGAAGGCGCTTTTCAAATTCGTGTCCAGGACGGTGTCCCAGTCTTCGTCGTCCATCCGCAGGATCAAGCCGTCCTTCGTAATCCCCGCGTTATTCACCAGCACATCCAACCGGCCGTGTTTCTCGGCTACGCCTTCGATGGCGGCTGCCAGGGCCTTGGGGTCGCCAATGTCACACACCACCGGCTCGACGTCGCCGCCGCTTTCGGACATCGCTTCGCTGGCGACTTGTTGCAACTTATCGAGTGTGCGTGCGACGGCGACGACATGGAACCCGTCTTTGGCCAGTCGTTTCACGACAGCCGCCCCGATCCCACGGGACCCGCCCGTCACCACTGCCACCTTCTTCGTCGTCATATCCATTCCTCTATTGATCCGCACCGACGCCGTTTACGAGGCGACAGTGTACTCACGCCCCGAGGGTTTCCACAGGCAATCGCCGATTGATCCGCTTGGCGAGTCCGGCGAGGGTTTTTCCGGGGGCGAGTTCGACGTAGCGTCCCTCGGGCGCGGCCGCAACGAGGGCGACCATGGTCTGCTCCCACCTGACGGGATGTGTAATCTGTCGCACCAAAAGCCGTTTGATCTCGGCGAGGTCAGTCCCGTGCGGAGCGCCGGTGACGTTGCTCCAGACCTGCTTGGCGGGTGTGTGGAAGGTTACTTTGTCGAGCTCGCCACCCATGCGGTCAGCGCCGGGCTGCATGAGGGGCGAGTGGAACGCCCCGGCGACCTTAAGGGCGACCGCTTTAACGCCCTTTGCTTCAGCGAACTTGACCGCTCGTTCGCAGGCGGAGAGGGTCCCGGAGATGACGATCTGCCCCGGCGCGTTGTAGTTGGCGGGCACCAGCACTTCGCCGCCGGCGGACTCTTTGATCAGCTCGTCCACGATAGCCGAGTCGGCCCCGATCACGGCGACCATCCCGCTCGGCGACGCCACGGCTGCAAGCTGCATGTACTTCCCCCGCGCCGCGACGAGACGTAGGCCGTCCTCATAGGAAAGAACCCCGGCAAGGTGGAGGGCGGTGTACTCACCAAGGCTAAGCCCGGCGTACGCAGTTACCGCGGCTGGGTCAATTCTTCCGGTTTCGACGGCGGCGCGGAAGCTGGCGACGCCGCAGGCGAACAGCGCCGGCTGAGACATATCGGTCTGGTTGAGCTTGTCCTCCGGCCCGAAGACGCAAACGGCGGCAAGGTCGAAGCCCAACACCCGCCCCGCCACCTCGAACGCCTCTCGCGCGCCAGCTGATGACTCGACCAAATCTTTGCCCATCCCCAGAACCTGCGACCCCTGACCCGGACAGAGAATGAAGGTGGATGACATGATGCTTGAACCTTGAAAAGTCAGGGAGAAAAGTCTTTGCTGAAATGTAATTGGCAGCGGTTCGAGAGTGTTTGCCAAGATTATCAGATCAGAACCGCACAACCGCGTTGCCCCAGGTCAGCCCGGCGCCGAAGGCGACGAAGACGACGTGGTCGCCGGGGCGGATCTTGCCGGCAAGGCGGGCTTCGTCGAGGGCGATGGGGATGCTGGCGGCGGAGGTGTTGCCGTACCGGTCGATGTTGACATACGCCTTTTCCATCGGCAGATCGAGCTTTCCCATCGCGCTGTCGATGATCCGCTGGTTGACCTGGTGGGGCACGATCAGAGCGAGGGTGTCCTTCGTAAGCTCGCAGCGGAGCATGGCGTCGCGGATGAGTTCCTCGAACTTGCTTACGGCGAACTTATAGACCTCGCGGCCTTTGAGCTTCATGTACTGGTCGCCGGCTGCGATAAGCTCGGGGGAGATGGGGTAGCGACTTCCGGGCTTGAGTTGCATCGCATCCGACATCGGGCCGCCGTCGGAGAAGAGCTGGCCGTAAAGGAAGCCTTTTTGGGTGTCGTTGGACTGGGAGAGGACGACGGCGCCGGCTCCATCGCCGAAGAGGATGCAACTGGCGCGATCTGTGTAGTCGACGACTTTCGAGAGCGTTTCGGCCCCGATGACCAGCACATGGCGGTACATGCCACTGCGGACGAAAGACGCGCCGGTGTGCAGAGCGAAGATGAACCCGGAACAGGCAGCCGAGAGGTCGAACCCGCCGCTCTTGCCACAGCCGAGCTGATGGGCGACGAGGCAGGCGGTGCTGGGAAAGGCCATCTCGGGCGTGCAGGTGGCGACGATCACCAAGCCGATGTCGGAAGGGGCCAAGCCGGCTGCTTCGATGGCTCGGCGACCGGCTGCGGTGGCGAGGGTGACGGTCGTTTCGCCGTCGGAGACGATGCGGCGTTCGCGGATTCCGGTGCGCTGGACGATCCACTCGTCGTTGGTGTCGACGAGCTTGGCGAGGTCGTCGTTGGTCAGTCGCCGTTCGGGAAGAAAGCTCCCGGTACCCGAGATGATCGCGCCGTGGTTGGCCATGGGTTGCTGGACTCTCCTGGGCGACTCTACGCCTTCGCCGGACTGTCTTCCTCCACGGGGACCGACTTGGCCACCGCGTCGACAATCTTTTGATTCAGCCCCGAACCGTGAAGTTGCTTACCCACGCGGATCGCGTTCATGATCGCACGCGCCTCGGACTTGCCGTGGCAGATCAGGCAGTAACCGTTCACGCCCAATAGCGGCGCACCGCCGGCTTCCTGCCAGTCGTGCTTCTGGTAAATCTTTTTCATGGTCGGGCGGAGGCTGGTCATCAGGTCGGGGCTGAACTCTTGAATCTCAGTGATGATGGTCTTGAAGAGCCCCTCAGCCATTCCCTCAACGCACTTGAGCACGATGTTGCCCGCGAACCCGTCGCAGATGATCACGTCAACGGTGCCCTTGAACAGGTCTCGCCCCTCAACGTTGCCGACAAAATTGATCTGCGGCTCGTCACGCAGCAGCTTGCGGGACTCCTTCACCAAGCCGGTACCTTTGGCGTCTTCCTCGCCGATGGAGAGCAGGCCGACACGGGGGTTCTGCACGCCGCACACGGCAGTGGAATACGCCGAGGCCATGATGGCGTATTGCTGGAAGTGCCTGGGCTTGGGGGTGATGTTCGCGCCGACGTCACAGACGACCACGTCGCCGTGGAAGCTGGGGAACACGACGCCGATACCGGGGCGGTCGATGCCCGGGAGAGTGCGCATACGGAGCTGGGCTGCGGCGACGCAAGCGCCGGTGTTGCCTGCGGAGATGACGACATCGGCCTCCCCGCGGGCGGCCATTTTGCACATGACGTTGATCGACGAGTCTGGCTTGCCGCGAACGGCGATGGCTGGGGGGTCATCCATCGCGATGACTTCGGTGGTGTGGATTACTTTGTAAATCGCTTTTTTGTCAGCCGGGAGATTGCTGGCGTCGAGGGCGGCTTGGATGGCGGTTTGGTCACCGACGAGAAAGACGACGTCGCTCGCGTCGAGAAAAGAGGCTGCATCGAAGCAGCCTTGGATGATTGCGTTGGGCGCATGGTCGCCGCCCATTACATCGACCGCTGTTCGCACGTGTTACGCCTCCACCGTGCATGGGAGTCTGCACGCTGACCGTCCCCCGAAAGACCCCCGGGGCGAGTTCGCGCGGGCTAACTCACCACCACGACGCACACGCCGCACCCGACCGGGCGCGGCGAGGTACTGCAAACAACGCACAAACAAGGAGTTAGGCGTTGTCTTTTTCCGAACCGATGGACAGCGACGGGTTAACATACCCGCAGTTGTCACAGGCACAGTGGGGAAGCTTGCTGTTGCCGCACTGCGGGCAGCGGACGTAATGAATCGGACGCAACGCGTGGTGCGAACGACGTTTACGTTTACGGGACTTGCTCGTCTTCTGGACCGGGAGCATCGCTGGACTCCTGCCGAACTAAATGGCGGTGAATTATCAAGAAACACAACTGCGGCGATCAAAGCACCTCCTCGACCACCTCGTCAACCGTGGGGTCTAAGCCGTGCCCGCCCGCCGCAGAAATCGGGCCGGGAGGATATGGAACCTCCACTACCCTGTCAACTTAGATCCTGCCCGTGTTGATCCCGGGTCTGGATATTCGCTACGGTGCCGACAGACAGGTTAAGCGGATTTCTGCCAAAATCCCCAATTAGGAAGCATCGGAACCGGCGGACGCTTGGGGGGAATCCACGCCTGGAATCCGGCGCGCTCCATCATTTCATTTTCTTTCCCGGCAAACTTCCGGTTCTGAGCAAGGTGGGAGTTTTGGGGCACGCCGAAAGAGGATGTGACGAAGATCACGCCGCCGGGCGCAAGCAAATCGTAAAACTTGCCCATCATGCCTTGGGGGTCGACGACGTGCTCGAGGACTTCGGTGCAGATTCCTGCGCCGAAGGTGCGGGAGAAGACCGGGTCTTCGTGGGTGGTGACTTCGAGGCGGAGTTGGGCGTTTAGCCAAGTAGCGAAGTCGCGGGCGGCTTGGTTGGGTTCGAAGAGGTGGACATCGTGGGCACCGTGGTGTCGGAGGAAGGTGCAGCAGATTCCGTCCGACCCGCCCCAATCGAAGCAGCCGCGACCCTCGGTGAGGGGGGCGAGCATTTCGGCGACCCAGTAACGCAACGCCAGCGACCAGTCGTTCCATGCGTGGACGCCGTTGCTTTGTAGCGGGCCGAGGGACTTGTAGAGGGCGACGAGCTTGGATTCGTCGATGTCCCACTCGTCGGGGAAGGCGTTTTCCCATTTGTTTTTGTCGCGTTCGGCGAGCTCGGCCATGCGTTTTTCGACTTGCTCGGGGCGCATGCGTTGCCAGAGTCCGTAAAGGCGGATGCCGCATTGTCGCCAGTCGTTGCCGGGGACGTCGATTTTGCGGTCGCGGAGGGGTTGGGAGAGGAGGGACTTGGCTTTGATGGCGTAAGCGGCGGTGGAGGAGGCGAGTTGGATGGTGAGGAGGAGTTGGTCGATGTCGGCGACGTCGACGGCTGAGTTTCGGCGGGTGAGGTCGGTGGCGAGTGCGAGGGCGAGTTCGGCGGGTTTGTCGGCGAAGGCTTGCAGCACGGGGTGCTCCTGAACGGGGTTACCGGGTTCATCGGCAAGGGTGGGAGCGGTGCGTCAGATTTGGGGGCGGAGGGTTTGGAGTTCGAGGTAGTGGATGGGGTTTTTCCTACTGCGGAAGCGGGCTTCGTAGGTGGTGGTGTGCGGGGAGAAGAGGCGGGAGGAGGGTTGGGCGGACCAGAAATCGGGTTCGATGGAGGTGGGGAGGAAGCCGGAGGTGAGGGCGGGGTCGGGTGGCGGGAGTTCGGCGGGTGGGGCGAGGTCGGCGGTGCGGGGGCGGGGGTGGGCGGGCACGGAGGAGCGGGCGGCGGCGAAGGGTGGGGGCAGGCCGAGGAGGGCAAGGGCGTGTTGGAAATAGCCGGGGTGGTCGGTTTTTAGGCAGAAGAGGCCGCCGGGACGGAGGACGGTGTGGGCGGCGAGGAGGAAGGGGGGATTGAAGAGCCGGTGGGAAAGCTCGTGGGGGAGGGCGCAGGGCTCGGGGTGGAACAGCCAGAGTTCGGAGAGCTCGGAGGGGGCAACGAGGCGGGAGAGGTCTTGGGCGCGAGCGTGGAGGAGGGCGACGTTCGGGGAGGCTTGCAGCTTGGTGGCGGCGTGGAAGAGGGAGCGGGGTTTCCAGTCCAAGCCGATGAAGGCGGTGGCGGGGTTCTGGGTGGAGACGGCGGAGAGCAGCTCGCCCTCGTGGCAGCCGACGTCGAGGACGATCTCACCGGTGAAGGCCGGGCCGATGCGGGTACGGAAGTAGTCGGCCCAAGTACCGCGGCGGGAGAACTCGGCGCCGTCGGAGAAGGCGAAGTCTCGGAACTGGAGGAGTCGGTCGGAGAAGACGGAGCGGCGAGGCAATGGGGGGTTGCTCATGCCTTGACTCATGGTTTAACGGTGCTGGTGGCGAAGTCGGTGGCGCGGGCGAGGGCGGCGGGGAGTTTGGCGGGGTCTTTGCCGCCGGCTTGGGCCATTTGGGGTTTACCCCCCCCGCCGCCGCCGGCGACTTTGGCGGTTTCGCGGACCCAGTCGCCAGCTTTGAGCCCGAGGGCGATGAGGTCGTCGGAGACTGCGGAGCAGAAGGAGACTTTTGAGCCGTCGGAGGTGGCGAGCATGATGGCGGAGGAGGGCGCTTTTTTGCGGAGGGAGTCCATGGCGGCTCGGAGGCCGTCGTCGTTGGTTCCGGCGATTTCGCCGACGATGAGTTTCCCTCCCCCCCCCGCCGGGCCGAGGGTGGGAGCGGCTGAGAGAAGTGCGGCGGCGACGGAGACGGGGTCGACGCCGGAGGCGGCGGCGGATGCTTGGGCGGCTTTATTGGCGGCTTTCGAGCGGGTTTGGAGGTCGGTGAGCGCGGTTTGGCCGCGGCGCTTGGCGAGGAGTGGGAGGTTGGGGGCGGCGAGGGCGGCGTTGAGCGAGGCGATGAGGGCGGGGAGGTCGGTGTCGGGGGCGGACTTGCCGCGGGCGATGGCGGCGTCGACGGCGGCGGCGGATTGCTGTGCGGCGGCGGCTGCGGCACCGGTAAGGGCGACGATGCGGCGGATGCCCTTGGAGACGGAGGATTCTTCGGTGATGACGAAGTCGCCCGCGACGGAAGAGGAGGGGAGGTGGGTGCCGCCGCAGAACTCGATGGAGAACTTGCGCCACTCGGGGTTGGCGGGGTTTGCCAGGAGGTCTTTGACGGGGACGCCGATGGAGACGACGCGGACCATGGGGGGGTACTTCTCGCCGAAGACGGCGCGGAGGCTGGAGATCTTCAGGGCGGCGTCCTGCGGGGCTTCCTCTGCGAAAACGGGGAGGTTTTTCGAGATCGCAGCCGAGACGAGGGACTCGATTCTCTCGATCTCCGAGAGGTCGATGGGCTTGCCGTGGGAGAAGTCGAAGCGGAGTTTTTCAGGATCGACGAGTGAGCCTTTTTGCTGGACGTCGTCGCCGAGAACTTCGCGGAGCGCCCAGTTGGCGAGGTGGGTGGTGGTGTGGTTTTTCTCTGTGGCGGAACGGGCGGGGGAGGGGGCGGCGGTGACGGCGTCGCCGACGGCGAGTGTCCCGGTTTCGAGCGTGCCGATGTGCAGGACGAAGTGGCCGACGACCTTCGTGGCGGCGACGGTGAACCGGGCGGAGGGCGAGGCGAGGGTTCCGGTGTCGCCGACCTGGCCGCCCATTTCGGCGTAGAAGTTGGTTGAATCGAGGAGGACGGCGACCTCGCCGGAGGAGGCGGAGGGCACGAGATCGGCCCCGGTCCAGATTGCGACGACGCGGGCGGAGTGCGGCGCGGGGGAGAACTTGGCTGCGTCGCGGGTGGGGGCGACGCCGGACTTGGCGAGGCGGTCGAGGGCGGCGGGCGGGAGGGAAATGACGGCGGAGGCTTCGCCTTTGCCACCGGAACGGGCCA
>JBBRUM010000031.1:0-15093 GCA_038247815.1 Tepidisphaerales bacterium
ATCGAGCATGACGAAACGGGCGTTGTTCCTTGCGGCGTGTGGATTGACGTTGTCGCCGACACTGGCGATGGGGTCGATGATCTACGGGTTGAACAAGACGGGCGGGATTTACTCGATTGACGTTGGCACGGGGGCGTCGAGCTTGTATCGGGCGACGCCGGCTGTGGCGTCGAAGACGCCGAACGGGTTGGCGTATGACGTATTTAACGACGCGTTTTACTACAACACGCAGGAAGATCGGAAGCTGTACCGGGTGGATTCATCCGGGGAGTCGTTGGTGGCGACGCTGCCGACGGGAATGTATTACGACTCTGCGTTTTGGGGTGGGGGATATTGGTCGGTGAGGGAGGGGTCGAGGGTGCTGATGCGGGTCGATGTGACGGGGGGCGTGCCGGTGGTGTCGAACTATACGCTTTCGGGCGTGCCCAACCTGACGTTCGGTGACATCGCGATCAACGCCGATGGAGAGCTTTACGGCAGCGCGGCGCAGGGGATGTTCAAGGTGAATCTATTGTCGCTCAACCCGGGGCTGGGAACGGGATCTGCGTCGTTGCTCTCGACATCAACCCCGAGACTGCAGTTGGGTTTCGCCGGGAACGTGCTTTACGGGGTACAGACGGACACCGACAGGGTGTTTCATGTGAATACCGGTACCGGCGGGGTGACACAGACTTCAACGCTGATGGATCGATCCCTGACCGTGCAGGACGCCGCCGGTGTTGTGCCCGAGCCTGCCGGGGTGCTACCCCTGCTCGCGCTGGGCGCGGCGGTGGGACTTCGGCGACGGCGCGGGTGACCGGCGACGAAGGACGAGAATTGAACAAGGCTCGCCGCGACCTCGCGGCGGGCCTTGTTCATTGGGTATTGTTCGGACATGAGCGAGCACGCACTAAAGCTGACGGCGGCGGAGAAACTGCGCGGGGTCATGCCGGCGTGGAAGGTGAAGTTGGTGAAGTTCATGGCCACATTGCTGGTGGGGTTTGGGGCGTTGTGGGGGTTTGCGCCGAAGGCGGTGGAGGAGACCAAGGTGGTGTCTGGGTCGGGCGGAAGCGTCGATGTTCGGGGGTTTGCGGGAGGGAGCGGGGGGCGCGGCGTAGAGGAGACGGTGGTGGTTCGGAAAGAGTCGTGGAGGGAGCGGATGGGGAGTTGGGGGATGAAGCTGGGGGTGAGTTTCCTGGCGATGCTGGTGGTGGGGATGGTGCTGCGGGCGTTCGTCAAGATTCTCGCGGGGGTAGTGATTTTAATCGCGCTGGTGGGCGGCGGGCTGGCGTTCTTCGGGGTTTCGGGGGCTGAAGTGGAGAAGGCAAAAAAGGAGGTGGAAGGGACCGTGACGTGGGCCGAGGGGCAGGCGGACCGGCTGAGGGAGAAGGTATCGACGATCATGCCCAACGCGATGGCCGGGCTGGCGGGCTTGGCTGCGGGGTTTAAGAGGAAATAGGGCGGGATGGCCTAGACGTTGGCGGGGATGAGCAGGTGGCCGAAAGGGAAGAGGACCTTGCCATCGGTGAGGGGGAGGTAAAGGGGACGGTTGGATTCGAACAGCGCGCGGGTGAAGCTTTGGCGGTCGGCGTCGGAGGGTAGGGCGGCGAGGTCAGGAAGCAGGGCGGTGCCGGAGACTCATTGGACGATGGCTTGGGGGCCGGACAGGGTGTGCTAGTGGTCGGTGTAGTAGAGGTTGAGGGTGCGGGTACTGGGGCGGAGAAGGTTTTAGTGGGCGGAAGCAGGGATGACGGCGATGAACTGGGGGGCGGGGGCGAGGTTGGGGGTGAAATCGGGGCGCTGGCTGAGGAGGAGGAGCTGCGAGTGGACGGGCGGGTCCAGGTGGGCGGGCATGTGGACGGCGCGTGTGCCGCTTGGGCGGCGGGCGGCGAGGAGGCGGGGAAAGACTGTGGCATGGCGGGGAACCCATTGCAGGGCGGCGTTGGAGTAGACGATTTCCCAGGCGGCGGGGTTGGACCAGGCGCGGAGGTCTCCTTAGGCGAAGGCGGAGGAGGGGGTGTCTGCATGAACGCGGACGAGCATAGCGGGGTCGTTGTCGACTCCAATGATCACGGCGTTGGGCCAGCGGGCGCGGAGCAGGGCAGTGGAGTTGCCCGAGCCACAGCCGAGGTCGATAACACGGGCGGGGGAATCTACTGAAACGCGACGTAGGAGGTCGCGCGGTGGCTGGGTGCGTTCGTCGCCGAAGCGGAGGTAAAGCGACGGGCTCCAGTCGGCCTCGGCGGACCTCTTCAGTTTTGGGGTGCCCGGCGGGCGAAGGTGACTTCGGTTTTGACCTCGACGCCGTCGCGAAGGTAGGTGGCGGAGACTTTGTCACCGGGTTTGTGGCGTTCGTAGACCTGTTGAAGGTCTTCGACGGAGTCGATTCGGCTGCCGTCGAGCTCGAGGAGGATGTCGCCAGACTTCAAGCCGGCGCGGTCGGCCGCCCCGCCGGAGGTAACGCCGTCGATCTTCATTCCGCGGTCGCGCTGGGACATGTCGGGCATGAGCCCCAAGCCGACGCGCTCCTGTGCGGGGCCGGTGGCGGGGCGGTCGACCTGGTTTTGGCGGCCTACGTTCTGGGGCGACCGGTCGGCTGCGTCAACGTAGGGCGTGCGGGGGGCTGTGATGAGCTGGTTGAGGATTCTCTGAGCGACGTCGGTGACCTTCTGGAGGCCTGGAAAGTTGACCGTGTCGGCGGTGTCGGCGGGCCGGTGGTACTGCGGGTGCAAGCCGGTGAAGAGGAAGAGGACGGGGATCTTCTTGGCCGCGAAGCTGGCATGGTCCGATGGGCCAATACCGCCGCGCCCGAAGCTCTTACCGGTGATGCCGGTTCCCTCGTAGGCGTTCTTGAGGAGCTGGTCGAAGATTACGGAGGTTCCGTCGCCGCCGAACTGCAGTACGTCATCCCGCATTCGGCCGACCATGTCGAGGTTGAGCATGTAGGCGACTGCAGAAAGGGGGACGGTGGGGTTCTCGACCCAAAAATCGCTGCCGATGAGGCCCTGTTCCTCGACGGTGTAGGCCATGAACAGGACGCTTCGCCGGTCGGAGGTTTGACCGCGATCGGCTGCGGCGAAGCGCTTGGCGATGGTGGTCATGGCGGTGGTGCCCGAGGCGTTGTCGTCGGCGCCGGGGTGCAGGGCGGTCACGCCGGGGGCGAGCGATCCCGCGCCGCCCATGCCGAGGTGGTCGTAGTGCGCGCCGATGACGACGTACTCGCTGGCGAGAGCGCCGCGACCCGGCAGCACGCCGATGACGTTTCGCACCGTGACCGTGTTGGGGGCGAAGTTCAGCGCGCCCGACGCCGAGAGTCCCTGCAGCGGCTTGGAGGCGGGGGAGCCGCCGGAGTCGACGGAGGCGGCGAGTTCGGCGACGGCGGTGAGGTTGGCGGCCTCCAGGGCGCGGTCGACGGCGGCGCGGGAAGCTTGGACGACGGGGATGCTGACGGATCCCCGGGCGCTGCGGCCCTGAAATGGGGATAGGAGGTCTTCGGCGGGTGCCGCAGCGCTGCCGGGGGTGGGCGGGGGGTTGACGAGGATGACGGCGACGGCGCCCTTGGCTTGGGCGGCGGTGATCTTTCGGGCGATGCCGGCTTCGGCGGACCATTCCCTGGATGAGGTGAACCGACTCGTTCCGTCGGCGTTTCGGGGCTCGTATCGGAATATCAGCACGACCTTTCCGGAGACGTCGAGGTTTTCGTAGTCGTCGTACTTGTACTGACGCGAGGCGATTCCATAGCCGGCGAAGACGACCTCTCCGGAGAAGGTCTTGTTCCGCGCCGTCACGGTATTGGGGCGGAAATCGGAGTCGAGAGCGAGCTGTGTTCCGCCCAGGGTAAGGGTGGTGGTCGGAAGGACCTTCAGACCCGAGCTGTAGGGGAACGGCTGGAAGAACGAGTGTCCGGGCACGGGCTGGAGGCCCGCCTTGCGGAACTGTTCGGCGATGAAGTCTGCGGCGAGGTCGAGGCCGCGTGTCCCGGGCCCCCGGCCCTGGAGGTGCGAGCTGGCGAGGTAGTAGACAGTGTCCTTCTGCCAGCGGGCTTCGGCGGCGCGATCGACGTTCGAGCCGCTCCAAATGGGTGCCGACTGCCGGGGCGAGCAGCCGACGAGGGCGGCCCCGAGAGACAATGAAACCACAGCCGCCACCACACACTGACGCGCCAGCGAATTTGCCATAAGTGCCGAAAGCATAGCGATCCGGCTACGACCTATCGAGCGAGAGGGCACGGATGTATCTCCGGGCGATCGCGGCCCAGTCGTAGGCCAGGCGTACTTCGCGTCGGGCGTCGGCGGTTAGGGTCTGCCGGAGCACGGAGTCGTCTGAAAGGCGTCGAACCGCCGCGGCGAGACCGGCGATGTCGCCGACGTCGAAAAGAAGCCCGTTCTCTCCGTGTCGCACGACGTCGACAATTCCGGGAGCGCGGGTGGCGACCACGGCCACCCCAGCCGCCATCGCCTCAATGAGCACCAATCCGAACCCCTCCGCAAGGCTCGGCAGAACGAGCACGTCGCACAGCGGCAGCGCCTCGGCGGGCGACGCAATCGGGCCCAGCAGATGGACGTCGCTGCCGCGGGCACGAGCAGCCAGGGCGAGCGATTCGAGTCTGCCCCGCTCCGGCCCGTAGCCCCAAATCCGCACCGGACGCCCGCCGAGCAGCGGGGCGGCGGCGATCAGATCGCCGATGCGCTTAACGGGATCAAGTCGACCAACAAACCCGACGCATCCGCCTGTCCTCGGCAGGCCGGACAGCGCCTCGAAGTCCACCCCGTTGGGGATCACGGTGATGGCGCACGGGTCGAGATCGCATCTCGCCGCCAGCGCCGCGGCAACCGACGGACTCGGCACGATGATTCCCGCGGCGGCGGGGGCGATGAGGCGCTGCACCGCCCAGTGCCACGCGGGGTTCGGCTGGGTGGTTTGAACACTTTGGAACCACTGCGTGCCGGGCGGGAGGAACCCCTTGACCATCGCGGCGGCGGCGTTGGCGTGGAGCAGAAGGCTAAACACGCAGGAGTAGCGGCGATGGCGAACGAGCTCTCGCAATCGCCAGACTGCGGTGATGTCCCTCGGAGAGCGGGCGTTGAGCGTGTGAACGGGTACCGCCGCCGCGGCGATGTCGGCCCCGGTCTCGCCTGGTCCGTCGAGGCAGGCGACTTCGACGTTGACGCCGAGGCGGGAAAGTTGCACCGCGAGGTTGCGGACGACGGTGGGGGTCCCGCCGCGCTGGAGGTCGGTGCTGAGCAGGAGCAGGTCGGCATGGGGCATGGTTGGGCGTTGGGGCGTGTGGTTTACGGTGCGTTAAACGCGGGCGGCGGCGACCCGAGGGGCACGGTTTCCAGTTCATCGCGGATCATCCGTAACTCGGCGGCCACCTCGCGGGGCAGAGCGCCCAGAGGCGGGCGCTTTCCGTGCCGCACGAACAGCGTCAGATCCGCCACCGCCGAATCCACCAAGCCGACAATGGCGTCGGACGACACCTCAAATGCCCGCTGGCCACCAGCCAGGATCAGCCCCGGCGTTGGAATCAGGATCTCCACCGCGGTTCCCTCCGGTATGCCGTAGAACTTGAAACCGCCGCGGGCGTCGGTGGTGGTATCGATGAAGTCGCCCCCGCGCGAACGCCGGATGCGGATGGTCGTGCCCGCGGGCGGTGCGGCGCCGGAGTCGTCGAATACGAGCCTCCCCGAGACGGTCGCCGAGGGACCGCTGAGCAGCACGCCCACGTCCAGAACACGGGCGGTATCGAGGGACTCCGGGTTCACCGTAAAGTCGGTGACGGGCGTCGCGCCTGGCTGTCCGAGAACGGCGCAGAGTTTGAAGTTCATAAACGGAGCGACCCGCGGAAGGTCGAACCGGCCGTCCGGACCGGTGAGGGTGCGGGTGCGCTCGAGGTACGGTGGGTTGCTGTTCGTGCGGGCGATCTCGACGACCACGCCGGCAAGCGGCTTACCGTCGGACCCGTCGGCGGGCTTGGACCAAACGGAACCGGTGGCCGAAGACCCCCGGGCGAGCTGAACGAGGAAGAACTCGCCCTGCTCGTCGGCGGTTTCAAACCCCTCCCTCCCAGGCACGCCGCCGGAGTACGCCGTTGCCAGTTCCGACACATACCCCCCAGCCGAGACCCAGCCCGAAATGCCGACCATCGGGAGAGTGGTGCGCAGTTCAATTTCGCCGTCGTCGTCGGCGACGCCGAATTGCTCGACGAGTTCCTTCTTGTCGCTGCGACCTCGGCTGCGGATATCGTAAACGGCTTCAACGCGGATGCGGGCCGCGGGGACGGGGCGTTCGGTTTCGTCGACGACCTTGATCCGAATGCGTTGCCTCGGGTTAGGGTTGGGTTCGAGCTCGCGGAGTCGGACGTCGATCGTGCCGGCGGTGCGGGCGTCGGCCACCCACGCTGGTCGGTGGCTGGCGGCGAGGACCGAGAGTTCGTAGATGTCGCCGGTGAGCGCCGCGAGCTCAAACCGGCCGGCGTCGTCGGTGAGGGTGTCGCGGTCAATGTCGTCGGAGTCGATCTGTGCGGCGGTTCCGGCGCGTTCGACGAGTGCGTTTTGGATGGTCACCCGCGCCCCCGCGATGGGTTTCCCCGCCGCGTCGCGCACGACGCCCGACAGGGTGCGCAGGGGCTGGGCTGACGACTGGGAGCGAGCGGCGGCGACGCCGGCGACGAGCGCGGCGACGACCGCCAGGGTCCGGGTGTGCGCCCTCATGCCTTGACCTCCCCGGAGTTGCCCCCGAAGTTGCCCGCGGAGTTGCCCGCCGCCGACTTCTCCACCAACAGCGTGAACAACCTGATCTGGTTCCCCTCGGTATAGATGCGCTCCGGGTGCCACTGGACCCCCAGCCAAAGGGGCATGGACGGGTCTTCCAGCGCTTCCACGACGCCGTCGGCTGAGGTCGCGACGACGCGCAGGCCGGCCCCGATTGCGTTCATGGCCTGTTTGTGGGCGCTGTTGGATTGGACTTCGCCCGCGCCGATCACACTCGAGAGAACGCTGTTCGGGCTGACGTGAACGGTGTGTCTTGAGTCGACCCCGTCTTGGCGGCGGTGTTCGAGTGTTGGCGAAAGCCCGAGGTCGGGGATGTACTGCCGCATCGACCCGCCGCGGTGGACGTTCATCAGCTGCGAGCCGAGGCAGATGCCCAGCGCCGGCAATCTCCGCCGCTCGATCTCGGTCATCAACGCCCGCTCGTAGGTTTCGCGTTCCGGTCGAATCGGCGTGGAATTGGGGTGGACCGTCTCGCCCCAAGCCGCGGGGTCGAGATCGTTCCCGCCCGAAAAGATGACGCCATCGAGAAGGTCAACGAGATCGGGGATGTCTGACGCCGATGCCCGGTACGGCAAAATCAGCGGCACCCCGCCCGCCGCCACCACCGCATCGACGTAGCCGTAGCCCGTGTAGTAGGCCGGTTTCCCGTCGACGTCGTCGCTGGTGATTCCAATGACTGGCTTTCGCGGGCGGTGGGACATGCCCCAATTGTACACCGCCGACTGCGAAAGGTGTGCCTGGTCAGGCGTAGCCGCCGGACGTCGCCAGTCCGTACTTGGCCGTCCGCTCGCGGGCAACCTTCGCCTCATAGCCGGAGGACCGGAACGCGGCCACCGGGTCCGTCGCCAGCTTCCGGGCGACACGCCACTCCGCCAGTGCCGGGCGAACGTCGGTGTAAAACGCATCGCGGAGCAGCGTTTCCGCCCCGACGATGTCCGCCCGGGCTTGCAGCGTCGCCAGTGCCTTGCGGTCGACAAGGCAGGCCTTGGCGTACAGCTCCTGCGCGTGCACGACGGTCTGGAGCATCGCCTCGATCTTCGGCTTGAGGTTGTGCGACTGGTCGACGGTGTAGGCAATCCGTGAGACGTCGTGGCCATGAAGCTCGGCTGCGTTGCGGATCTCGTGGAAGATGCGGAAGACCATGTACGGGTCGATGCTGCCGAGGGTGAGGTCGTCGTCGGCGTACTTTCGGTCGTTGAAGTGGAACCCTCCGAGAAGGTTCTCGTCGATGAGGAACGCAACGATCTGCTCGATGTTGGCGCCGGGTAGGTGGTGCCCCGTGTCGACCAGCACCTTGGCCCGCGGCCCGGCGTGGCGGCAGAAGGTGGCAGCCATGCCCCAGTCGGCGATGTCGGTGTGGTAAAAAGCGGGCTCAAACGGCTTGTACTCGACGTACATCGTCATTCCGTCCGGCGTCGCGTCGTGCCACTGTTTGAGCGCCGCGTGCATGCGCTTCTTGCGGCTGAGAATGTCGTCCTGACCTGGGTAGTTGGTCCCGTCGGCGAACCACAGCGACCATGCGTCCGTGCCGATCGCTTTGGCGAGTGCGATGCAGTCCAGCGAGTGGCGGTGGGCCATGGCCCTGGCTTCGGGGTTGCCGGAGCAGGCCGAGCCGTATTTGTACACCTGGTCTTGGAAGTAGTTCGGGTTGACCGTCCCAATTGAGACTCCGAGCTTCCGTGCAATGTCCAGTGGTCCGGCGACGTCGGCCGCCCCCCCGGGGAAATCCCATAACGCGTGCACGGCGACGCGGGGTGCAGCGCCGGTATGCTGGTGAACCTGCGCCGCGTCGGCGAGCTTTTCGTCGATCGACCGGGCCGCCGCCGGCTGGGCGAACTTCCCGAACCGCGTCCCAGTGTCGGCAAAACCCCACGAGGGCAACTCAATCGAAAACACGTCCAATAGTGGAAACAGCGTGTCGGTGTTGATCTGGGCCACGGAACAGTCCTTGTCGGAAGTAATCGGTGCTTACAGCCGTTGCCGATCATAACCGGCCCCAAGCAGGTTGCTCAATTGCGCACAGACACGTCACTATTGCCTCCGCCGCAGCGTAAACCACACGCCCAGCGCCAGTATCGCCAACAGCAGCGCCATCAACAGCGAGCTGACCGCCTTGATCATCCGCTTCTGCGCGACGGTCGCCCCCTGCAGCCCGTCCATCGCCGGAACAAGGTAAAAATAACTCACCCCCCACAACACCACCCCGCACGCCAACGCCAAAAGCGCCACCCGCCACGACGACTGCACCGCCCCAAGCCAAAGCTGCCACCGTGACGCCACCGCCCACCTCCCTACCTTACGCCAAAACTATCGCCGCCCGAAGCTTCTCCACCAACGCCCGCGCCTCCTCCGATAGCTCCTTCGGAACGACAATCTTCACCACCGCATACTGGTCCCCCAGCTCCTCGCCTCGCTTGATCCCCCGACCTTTTATCCGCAACTTCGCCCCCGACGACGTCCCCGCCGGAACCGTCAGCGTCACCTCGCCCTCAAGCGTCCGCACCGCCACCTTCCCCCCCATCATCGCGTCAAACACGCTTACCGGCGCGTCAGAGTAAATGTCCAGCCCCTCGCGGCGAAACAGCGGGTGACCCGCGACGCGATACACAATGTACAAGTCCCCCCGCGTGCCCGAAGAACGCTCCCCGCCCTTGCCCCGCAGTCGAACCCTCGCCCCGTCGCTCGTCCCCGGCGGGACTTTAACTTCGATCGTCTCCGTGCCAGCCGGGCCGGAAAGTCGAATGGGCAACTTCGTGCCCAACGCCGCCTGCTCGAAGGTGAGTTGAACGGTGTGCTCGGTGTCGGCGGAATGGTCCTCGTCGGCTTCGGGGCCGTAGGGGTCATATCCCTGACCGGGCGAAGCTCGCCCTGAGCGACCGCCGGATGCACCGCCGAACATCTGGTCAAAAATGGTCGAAAACCCGCCCGGCATGTTAAAATCCTGCGCACCGACCCCCGTACTAGCAGGCCGACGCCCGCCGCCCTTCCCGCCCGCCCGCTTAAAAGACTCAAACGGGTCCGCCCCCGCTGGACCCCCTCCTCCTCCCCCCATCCCCGGGCCGGCGTGGCCGAACTGGTCGTAGGCCTTCCGCTTCTCCCCGTCCGACAGCGTGTCATACGCCTCTTGAACTTCTTTGAACTTCTCGGTGGCGGCGGGACTGTTCTTGTTCATGTCGGGATGGTGCTGCCGCGCCAACTTGCGGTGCGCCTTGCGCAACTCGTCGGGCGACGCGCCTCGCCCGACGCCCAACACTTCGTAAAAATCCCGTTTGGCCATTGTCCCTGAGTCCTTCGTCGACAAGCGGGTCGGAGCGACCCATCGTCGCGGTAGCATTCTACACAGGTTTCGCCGTCCCGGTGGGGGCGATCGTCGGGGTAAGGGTTGGCGGATTTTTCAAAGGTTTTCTGCCAAGTTCGTCCGATAAGCCCTTGACAGCACCGGAGGTCCCATCGCCATCGACTTACTCGCGTTAAAGCTCGCCCTGTCGCTCCTCGCCGAGCGGCGATGGACCGACTCCGCCACCGCGTTTAGGGGGGTCTGCGCGAATGAAGAGCTGGGATCACTCACGCCGCAGGACCAGCTTCGCCGAAACTTAGCGATCAACTTTGCGGATCTTGCGGTCCATCGGCCTGAGGTATTGCAGGTGATGGAATCCGCCCCGACGGACGCCCGGTTCTCTTTTGCCATAGCGGCCAACGGACGGCCATCGATCAGCTTTACCTCCCCGGGCGCCCCTTCAATACGACTGTCCGATGGCGACGACCCGCTCGCGTCTCTCGCCGCCACCATGGAGCAACTTAAACCCGCCCGGCAGGCAGGTCAGCCACTGGTCGTTCTCGGCTCGGCTGACGGCTACTTACTCACCGCCCTCGCCAGGCACCCTCTCGCTCTTCCGTTTGGGAGACAACAGTGCGTTTACCTGCTCGAGCCCAATCCCGGAAACTTGCTTCTTGCGATGATGATCCATGACCTGTCGGGTGCTAACGGCCCAATTCGCCAAGATCGCATCCAGTGGTTTGTCGGTGGGGACTGCATGTCGGCGTTTCGCAAGGCGTTGCGGAATGACGCATTCTTACCCTTTCCACAGATCAACCTCGCAAGTTCGCCGGACGGCCCGCGATTGGCAGAGCAATTGACTGATGTGCTTAAGGAGATTCTTGAGCATGACAAGAACCTTGAACAGAAGCTATCGCGGCGGTATCCGGAGTTCCCAGTCGAGCGACTTTTGGAGATGACCTCAGAGAACCCGCCGAGAGCGCCGCGTGCGCTGCTGCTGACGACGCGGTTCTCGACGGTACTGCAATACTCGACGGCGGACACGCAGGCGGGGTTGGTGCAGCTTGGCTGGGAGGCGAAGGTGGTCATCGAGCCCTCCGGTCATCACACGCTGACGTTCCCAGCCATCCGCCAGACGATGCTCGACTTCGACCCGGACGTGATCATTCAGATCGACCATGTCCGGGCCGAACACGGGAACCTCTTCCCCGAAACCCTGCCCTTCCTCTGTTGGACGCAGGACCACCTTCCCAACCTCATAAACCCGCAAGCTGCGGAAAACCAAGGTCCGCTGGACTTTCTCCTGACCGATCACGGCCCGTGGTACGCCCGCAATTTTGGGTATCCAGCGGAAAACAGTCTGACGCTGGGTAAGCTGACCCGCGTTCCCGAGATCCCCGTGTCGTGGACGTCTGACGGTCCGGACCTGTGCTACGTGTCCAACGCGGCCAAGCTCCCTGAGCTTGCAGCCGACGAACTCGTGGCCTCCTCGGTCCGCACCCATCCCCAACTCCAAACTCTCGCCCGCCGCTGCTCCACCGAGCTCATCGCCCGATACGCCGACGGCGCCAGCTTCGCCGGGACCCAAGATCTTCGCGCATTCGTTGACCAACTGGCGGCTGCCGAGGGCCTAATTGGACTCGCCGGCTTGCCCGAGCTGACGACCGAGCTCTTCGAGCGACTCAACAACATCCTGTACCGGCAGCAGGCACTGGGTTGGGCGGCGGATGTAGCCGATGCGCGCGGCCTTTCGCTGGAGATTTACGGCAGCGGGTGGGACAAGCATCCGCGATTCGCGCGGTATGCAAAGGGTGTGGTGGGTTACGGCGCTCCGCTGGAAGCGCTCACGCGTTCGGCCAAGTTGAACCTGCAGATTGTTCCGTACTTCTCGCTGCACCAGCGGCTGTTGGACGGGATCGCAGCGGGCGGTTTCTACCTCGTGCGTTCGCACCCGGCGGACACGACGATTCTGGATTGTGCACGGTTTTTAAATCGTTTCGCGCCGGACGCGGCGACAGTGGTAGCGGCCGCAAGATTGATCCCCGAGGACCGTCGCGGGCAGTTCGAGGCGCTAATGGCAGCCAACTCGTTCATCGCCGACCGACTCGACGCGGTGGAGCTCGTGCGCGTGTATCAGGGGCAGGGACTGTTTTTGGACGACGCGGAAATGCCACCGCGTGTGGGAAAGGTGTCGTTCGCGTCGGCGGGGCAACTGGACGCATGTGTGTCGCGGTTTCTCGGCGACGAGGCGATGCGGCGGGAGATCGTGCTTAGCCAGCGGGCGGCGATCGCGGGGACGCTCAGCTACAGCGCGGGTATGCGTCGGGTGATGCGGCAGTTGCACGCGCGCTTGGCCGAGCGGCATACGGCGAGCGAACTTTCCCTTTCGGCTGCGTGAACCACCATGCGACTTTCCTATGTCATCGTCACCCACAACCGCCGCGAATCGCTGCTGACGACATTGCGTCACCTCCACGCGACGACGCCGCTGCCGCCTGACCACTGGGAGGCGTGGGTGGTGGACAACGCCAGCACCGACGGGACCGAAGCCGCCGTGCGGGCGGAGTTTCCTGCGCTGAACTACTTGGCGCGATCGACCAACGAAGGCGTGTGGGCGCGGTCGGTGGCGTTTCAGCCGTCGCGCGGCGAGTACATCATCCTCCTCGACGACGACTCGTACCCCATCGGCGACGCCGTGACCCGCTCGCTGTCGCATCTGGAAGCGCATCCGGAGTGCGCGGCGGTGGTGGGGAAGGTCGTATTGCCGGATGGGTCGCAGGAGGGGTGTGCGTTTCCGGCTGTGATGTTGTCGGGTGCGGTGTGCATCCGGCGGAGCGTGCTGCTGCCGTTGGGTGGGTTCAGGCCCGAGTTTTTTCGCAAAGCCGGTGAGTACGACCTGTCGTATCGCATCTGGCAGGCTGGCTTCCGCGTCGACCGGTTTGAAGACGTGGTGTACCGGCACGACAAAGTGCTTACCGGCCGGTCCAAGCCGTTTGCCCACCGCATGGACCTGCGAAACAATTTGATCCTCATCGAGCGGTATCTGCCCGAGCGGTTGCGGGCGATCTACCGGACGGACGTGACGCAGCGGTACGCGGCGCTGGCAAGGAAGGACGACTGCGGTTGGGCGGCGATGCAGGCGCGGGTCGAGGGTGCGATCTGGCGCGTGCGGGAGGCGATCTCCGGCCGGCAGACACTCGGCAACGCCGCCATCGAGACGCTGTACGAACTCGAGTCACAGGCGGCGAAGGTGCTCGAGTGGGCCACGCTCTACCAGCCGAACCGCGTGATCATCGCCGACTTCTCGAAGAACCTCTACGCGACCTACCAAGCCTGCCTTCGGGCCGGGTTGGACGTGGCCGCCGTCGCCGACGACAACACGGCCTTCGCCGGTCTGACCTACCGTGGGATTCCGGTGCTGGGGATGGAGGCGGCGCTGGGTACGGCGCCGACCGGGGTGGTGCTGTCGAACGTGAACCCGGCGCAGTGCAGGGAGAAGGCGGCGAAGATCAAATCCATCTTCCGCGGGCCCATTCTGACGCTGTGGCAACCGCAATACACTGCCGGAATCGCAACGCGGGTCACGGCGAGGGCGGCGTGATGTCCACCACGGCGACCTATCTTCCGAGGGCCACAACGCGGGACAAGCGTCTCTCCCCGCCGCGCGCCTATGGCCGGTACGCGATTGCCCTTCGGCTGCGCGACGCGGTCGTGTCGCTGACGGAGCGCGCGGTGTCGGGGCGGACGGGGCAGCGGCTGCTGGACCTTGGCTGCGGCGACATGCCCTATCGGCCGCTGCTGACGGGGATCGTGGGGAGTTACGAGGGCGCGGATTTGCCGGGGAACTCGGCTGCGAAGTACCACATGCTCGAAGACGGAACGACGACGGCGCCCGCCGGGGCGGCGGACGTGGTGCTGTCCAGTCAGGTGCTTGAACACGTGCGGCGGGTTCCGGCGTACCTGCGGGAGGCGCGGCGCCTGCTCGCACCCGGCGGGCGACTGGTGCTGACGACGCACGGCGCGTGGGTGTACCACGCCGACCCGCACGACTACTGGCGGTGGACGGCTGAGGGATTGCGGGAAACGCTGGCCGATGAGGGGTTCGAGGTGACGCACCTACGCGGGCTGCTGGGGCTGATGCCTCTCGGCTTGCAGATGGTGCAGGACGGCGTCGTGCGGAAGCTCCCCAAGCCGCTGCGGAACCCGACGTGCTTCGTGTTTCAGCAGGCGATCCTCCTGGCCGACCGCCTGCACACCGACCAAGACCGCGAGCACAACGCCTGTGTCTATGGACTCATTGCCACACGAAGGTGAAAACGACTCATGTCCATTCGCGCATCCATCGGCAAGACGCTCTTTTCCCACTCGACCTCCCAGCGCACGCGGCTGTTCGTGCGCAACCACTACCGCCGCGTGTGCCCCGATGTGGACCTGCCCGTGCGAACGCGGTACGGATTCACGATTAACGCCTCGCCGCGGGACTATGCGTCTTACGGGATCTACTTCTTCGGCGACTATGACCCGCGGATGACGGATGCGATCCGGCACATGCTCCGCCCGGGGATGACGGCGTGGGACGTGGGCACCGAGCGGGGGTGGTTCACGTGCCTGATGGCGTCGTGCGTGGGAAAAGGAGGCAGGATCGACGCGTTCGAGGCGTTCCCGGGTAACCAGGCGCGGCTTCGAGGGAATCTCGCGCTCAACGACTTTCCACAGGTGCACGTTCACGCAGCCGCCGTCTCCGACCGCGCCGGGGTGCTCCGGTTCGAACCCCCATCGGACGCGATCACCAAACAGGCGTTCCTCTCCGACTGTTCCGGCGTCGGCTACCTGACCCAAGCCGCCAGCCCGACGGCGATCGAGGTGCCCGCGGTGACGCTGGACGAGATCGCCGAGCGGGAGAAGATCACCCGGCTGGACTTTATCAAGATGGACATCGAGGGTGCGGAGACGGCGGCATTTCGCGGGGCGCGGGAGACGCTACGGCGGTTTAGGCCGGTGCTGGCGGTGGAGTACAACCGGGCGACGCTGCGCCGGGCGGGCTCGTCGTTGGAGGAGCTCGAT